>DDBP01000381.1 GCA_002332795.1 Anaerolineales bacterium UBA2029
AAGGTGGATTTGCCCGCGTTGAACTCGCCGACGACCACTACCAGGAAGAACATCTCCTGCAAGTCGGCGGCATTCTGTTGCAGACGCCGGCGATCTTCGGCGTATTCCGTCCCCATCTGTGCCAGGATGTCGGCAATTGCCTGCAACAGGCGGACCGTGCGCTCGCGTGCTTCGGCAATGGGGCCTTCCAGGACGATGCTGGTCATACGTCGCTGTTTCCTTGTGAAGGTGCTACAGGCCGGTACTTCCCGATCTCCATTTCGGCCAGGCCGCGCTGAATCATCAGCAGCGCCTGCTGGTGCTCGTGCAGGTCACGTCGCAGAGAGTCCAGCGCCTCGGTCTGCGTGGCAATCAGGCGGGTGAAGGGGGCGGTGGCGTCGCGCCGAAGCTGCACACCATGCGCGATTAGCTCGTCGCAGGCTCGCTGCAGAGCTTCTCGATAGTCGTCGCGCAGCGCCCGTAAGCGCTTTTCGAAGGTTCTGCGCAACAGCCAGCCGCGCAATGGCACCAACGCCAGACCCAGCACGACCGCCGCCAGGCCCACCGCGAGCACTGCCAGCAGTGTCCCCGCGCTGGGCGGGGTCTCCGTGAACGCGCCCGCTGCCGCCGCCAGCACCACGCACACAGTGAGCGTTTCCCACAGCGCCAGAATGACGAGCATGTTGCGCAGCGTCCGGTCGAGTTGGGCGATTTCGAAGCTCTGGGCTTCTCGTAGCAATTCGTCCAGGCGCGGGCGAGCATTGCGCAGGAAGGCCCGTTCATAGCGCAGGGGCGATTGCACCTTGCCGACCAGCTTGTCCGACAGGTTGGGCGGCAGCTTCTGGACAGCGGCCCGCGTATAGTCCACCAGATCGTCAATGTCCTGCACGTCGCGCCCTTCCAGGCGCGGGCCGAGTCTATCTACCAGTTCGGGGATACGTCGGAAGGTCTCGCGCACTTTATGCCGCTCGAAGGCGGCTTCGGCCTGAGTCTGGCGCTGGAAACGGCGCAACAGCCGCCCCAGCCCGCTGATCTCCGCCAGTCCACCGAAGAACAGGCCGATCCCGCGCGAGAAGTGGAACAGATCGCCAATCGCTGCGCTGCCTCGCGCTGCCGCCTCGTCCCACGTATTGCTGATCTCCTCCAGGCTGTTGGCGACGGTCTGCTGTTGCTCGCGCCGACTCTGCTCGATCTGCGCCTCGATGTTTTCCACGATCTTGCGGTGCGCATCCAGCGCGGCCTGCTGCGTCTGCACCAGGGTCAGCGCTTCCTTGACGGCGTTCTGGCAAATCTGCACCGGCGTTTCCAGCTTCTGGCGCACGCGCTCCAGGTCGCCCAGCGTCTCCTTGATGTAGGCCTCGATGTCGGCGAAGCCCGACTCGTCCCACAGGATTTCGTCGCGGGGCTTTTCCTGCTGCGCGGTCAGCGCGTCACGGGCGGACACCAGCCAGACGGTCGGCTCGAAGCCCAGGTGCAGGCGGCTCTGTTCCAGCACGAACTCGCGCACCTGCTCGCGTTCTTGCGGTTCCAGCACGTCCATCTGATTGACGACAATGATCACGCGCTTGCCGTAAGTTTTGAGTTCCTGCAGATACTCCAGATGGCTGGCCGAGAGCACCTGCGTGGCGATCATCACCAGCAACACTACATCGGCGCGATGCAGGAAGCGGCGCGTCACCTCGTCGTGTGTGCGGAAGACGGACTCCAGGCCAGGGGTATCTACCAGGCTCAGGTGTTCGAGCAGGGGGCTGGGGTGGAAGACCGTCTCCACGTCGCCCGCCCGCGAGCGCTGCACCTCCGGCCCGTGCCGCAGGATCACGATGTGATCAGTAGTGGGGATCGGGCCAACGTCGAGAATTTGCTCGCCAAGCAGGGCGTTGATCAGGCTCGACTTGCCCGACCCGAATGGCCCCACCATCACCATCAGGAAGGGGTGATTGGCATGGAACAGCGCATCGCGCACCTGCTCCATCTGAGCTTCCGGCAGGCCGTCTACTCGCGCCAGCGTATCGAGCAGCGCGTTAATCTGCTCGAACTCCTGGCGACGCACTGCCTCGTACTGGCTCAACAGCCGGGCCGGTAGTTGCACCTCGCTGAGCACCTGTTCTCCCATCCTCTCGCCTGCAGGCGGCGTTCTCATTGGCTGGGTGGCGCGGGCATGAGCACGCCCGGCACGTAATCGCGCAGGATCGAGCCGCCGATGAATTCGCGTAGCAGCGAGTTGTCCGGCACCAGGCTGGCGTCCATCGGCACCAGCCAGTTGAGGATCGAGAGCAGCCGCCGCGCCTCGATGTAATGCGGCTCGCCCGGTTCGAGCTGCCGCAGCAGTGGTTCGGCCATGGGACGCAGCACCGCCAGTTCGTAGACCAGGGCCGAGTTGAACATCACATCGGCGTTTTCCTGGTAGGGGAAGATGTTGCGCTTCTCGCCCCGGCGCACGCTCTCCCAGCGTGCCAGCGTCTGCGACGCCGAATAGCCCCGGTAGGTGGCGTCCCGCACGATGCGTCGAATCAGGCGCACGTCGGTCGTGGGGACGCGGTTGTGCCGGTCAATGTTGAGCTGCGTCAGCGCCGACACGTAGACGCGGAACAGACGCTCGGTCGGCAGGGCCTCGGTCAGCCGGGGATTCAGCCCGTGAATGCCTTCGATAATCAGAATCTGGTCGCGGCCCAGGGTGACGGGGTGTTCCTCAAAGGAGCGCCGCCCGCTGATGAAGTCGTAGTGCGGGATGCGCACCGGCTGACCGGAGGTCAGGGCCAGCAGTTGCTCGTTGAACAGCGGCAGGTCTACGGCCTCCAGCGCCTCGAAGTCATATTCGCCGTTTTCGTCCAGGGGCGTCAGGTGACGCTCGACGAAGTAGCGGTCCATCTCCAGGGTATAGGGGCGCAGGCCGTTGGCCATGATCTGCACGGCCAGACGCTTGGAGAAGGTCGTCTTGCCCGATGACGACGGCCCGGCAATGAGCACGATGCGCAGCCCCTCCTTGTGCCGCGCCGCGATCTGCGAGGCAATCTGCGCCACATGCTGTTCGTGCAGCGCCTCGTTGACCAGCACCAGCTCGCGCGCCCGGCCCGCGCGAATGGCCCGGTTCAGATGGCCGATGTCTTCCACGCCCAGCAGAGTCAGCCATTCTTCTGTACGGCGAAAGACCGCCGTCAGTTGCGGCGACTGCGTGTGCGGGCGGATGACGTTGGGGCTTTCGCGACGCGGGTATTGCAGGATGAAGCCGTCTTCTTCGGGCAACACGTTGAACAGGGTCAGGTAGCCGGTATGCGGCACCATGTAGCCGTAGAAGTAGTCCACTTCGCCGCGCAGGCGGTAGATGGTCAGGTAGTCCTTGTTGCGAAATTCGAGCAGGCGCACCTTGTCGTCGTCACCGCATGCCTCGAAGATGCGGCGGGCTTCGTCCAGCGGAATCTCGTCGCGGGTGATGGGATCGCAGGCGGCGACGATCTCGCGCATGTGCTCTTTGACTCGCTCGATCTCCCCTGGAGTCAGGGGCGGACGCCCGCGCACCTTACAGAAGAAAGCACCGCTGGGCAGCGCGTAGTCTACCAGCACCTGGGTGCCGGGGAAGAGTTCCGCCACGGCCACTGTCAGCAGGAAGGCCAGCGACCGCCGGTAAATACGGCTGCCATCGCCGGAGTCGGTGCGCACGATGCGCACGGTCACGTCGCGGGTGACGGGCATGGTCAGCTCGCGCAACATGCCATCCACGATCGCGGCTACCGGCAGCGCCTGCTGCCCCGTCTGCCGCTGTTCGTAGGCCTGCACGAATGTTTCGAGCGAGGTTCCCACCGGTCCTTCCAGGATGACGCCGTCCTGGAAGGTCACCTGGACGGTGCTGCGGGGCGTCGCCTCGCGAATCAGTGCTACGTCTTCCATCAATGGGTCTCTCACGATGGCCTCCTCAGGCCAGCCGCTCGCTCATGATCACTCGATCTGCCAGACGGCACCAGTGCGCGCGGGGAGCGTCACGGCCAGCGAGCCGCGCTCGATGTGTGCCTGTCCCTGGCCAAACAGCAGCGCCGCGCGTTGCACAGGCGAAGACAGCGCTAACCTCAGAGGTCGTTCGGTCTGCGCTGTATTGAAGGTGACGACCAGGCGCTTTCCCTCATAAGCCCGTTCATAGGCGAACAGTTCGCCTTCGGCCAGGGCAGTACGGTAGGTGCCCCGCCGCAAAGCCGGATGTGCATGGCGTAGTTGAATGGCAGCGCGAATGTAATCGCGCAGGGCGGTGTCCCACTGACGCTCGTCCCAGGGCATGGCACCCCGGCAGGCTGGATCGTAGCCGCCCTGCAAGCCGATCTCGTCGCCGTAATAGACGGTCGGCGCGCCAGGCATGGTCATCTGGAACAGCATGGCCATGCGCAGCGCCGACTGATCCCCCTTGACCAGCGTCAGGAAACGCGGCATATCGTGGCTGCTCAGCAGGTTGAGCTGTGCCAGGGTGATCTGCCAGTCGTAGAGTGCCAGCATGGCTTCGATGTCGCGGGCGAAGCCCTCAGCGTCCAGGGGGGTGGGGGGCGGGTAGGTGCCACCCAGCCATAGCGGAGCCAGCGTCCGCGCGCCGAAGAAACGAACCGCCGCGTGCGTCTGAATGTAGTTCATCACCGCGTCGAACTGATCGCCCTGCAACCAGCGCTGCGCTTCTGTCCAGATTTCGCCCACGATATAGGCATCCGGGTTGACTGCCTTCACACGCCGCCGGAACTCGCGCCAGAAGTCATCGTCGTCTATCTCGGCGGGCACGTCCAGCCGCCAGCCGTCCGCGCCAAAGGCGATCCAGTGTTCCGCCACGCCGAAGATGAACTCCCGCACCTGCGGGTTGGCGGTGTTCAGCTTCGGCAGGGCGTGCAGGTTGATCCACGCCTCATAGTTGGGCGGTTCGTCGTCGTAGGCGTGTAGCGGAAAGCCCTTGATGATGAACCAGTCCAGATAGGGCGATTGAGGGCCACACTCCAGGATATGGTTGAACTGGAAGAACCCCCGGCTGGCGTGATTGAACACCCCATCAAGGATGACCCGCATGCCGCGCGCGTGTGCCGCGTCGAGCAGTTCGCGCAGCGCGGCATCGCCTCCCAGCAACGGATCCACCCGGTAGTAGTCGTGCGTGTGATAGCGGTGATTGGACGCCGACTGGAAGATGGGATTGAGATAGATCGCCGTGATTCCCAGGTCTTGCAGATAGTCCAGGTGCTCGGCGATTCCCAGCAGGTCGCCTCCCTTGAAACCGTACGAGGTAGGCGGCGCATCCCACGGTTCCAGATTGTTCGGCTTGACGACGCGCTCGCTGCGGGCAAAGCGGTCGGGGAAAATCTGG
>DDBP01000383.1 GCA_002332795.1 Anaerolineales bacterium UBA2029
CTGCGGCCCGCGCTGGTGGTGGGCGATATGGATTCGCTCGACGAGGCGACGCTCGCCAGGCTGCGCCAGGACGGGGCCGAACTGCGACGCTTTCCCGCCGACAAGGACGAGACTGATCTGGAACTGGCTCTGCTGGCCGCTGTGGGGGCAGGAGCGGGCTGGGTGCGCATCCTGGGGGCGGTCGGCGACCGGCTCGATCAGACGCTGGCGAACATCATGCTGCTGACGCTCGATGCGCTGCGCGGCGTAGATGCCCGACTGGTGGCTGGTCGGCAAACGCTGTGGCTGCTCGGCCCCGGCGATCACCCGCTCGACGGCGCGCCCGGCGACACCATCTCGCTCATTCCCCTGGACGGCGACGCGCAGGGCGTCCGCACAGAAGGGCTGCGCTATCCGTTGTGCGGCGAAACGTTGCGCTTCGGCCCGGCGCGGGGCGTCAGCAACGTGATCGTCGCGGCGGGCGCGCGCGTCGCGCTGGACAGAGGACGCTTGATCGTGGTGCACACGCCAGGGCGGGCGTGAGGAGTTGCGCGGGATGACTTCGGGCGAATCGCTCAGCATGAGTCAGAGACGCGCTGCGCTGGCCGCCTGGTGGAGCGGGTTCGGCGTGCGGCTGGCGCTCGACGCCGCGCGCGCCCTGGTGCTGGCGCTGGTCGCGGCGCTGGTGTTGGCTTTCTTCGCGGGCGGCGTGCTGCAACTGTTCGTGGAAGCGCGCGCGCAGGAGAACCTCTCGCTGGCGACCATCTTCCCGTCCCCTGGGCAAATTCGCGCCGCCTGGGACGAGCACCAAACCCTTCTGTTGCGGGAACACATCCCGGAGACGCTGTGGGAGACGCTGGCCGGGCTGGCGATCGCGGTGGTGCTGGGGCTGACCATCGCTGCGCTAATGGACTTCTCGCCGTTGCTGCGCTGGGTGCTCTATCCGGTGCTGGTCGTCTCGCAGACCATCCCCATCTTCGCCATCGCCATCCTGCTGATCCTGATCTTCGGCTTCGGCAGCGGGCCGAAGATCACCGTGGTGGTGCTGTTCTGTTTCTTCCCCGTATCGCTCAGCACCTTCACTGGCCTGCAGTCGGCAGACCCGGAACTGATTTCCCTGTTGCGGGCCATGGGAGCCAATGCCCGGCAGATATGGTTCAAGGCGCGGTTGCCCGCCGCCATGCCGTCATTCTTCGCTGGACTGCGCATCGCCGCGACCTATAGCGTGGTGGGAGCTATCTTCGGGGAATACATCACCGCGCAGCGCGGGCTGGGCGTCTTTCTCAAGCGGTCGTATAGCAGCTTCCGCCTGGATCAGGCGTATCTGGCCATCCTGCTGACGGCGCTGCTCAGCCTGTTGCTGGTGTTGCTGGTCAACCTGGTAGAGCGGCTGGCGCTGCGCTGGTACTACACGGCGCGGCGGCGCTCGTGGCGCGGGCCGGGGATTTACTAGCGGTCGGCGCTCAGCCGTCAGCCATCAGCGAGGAGAAATTCTCGTTGAAGGCTGACCGCTGGACGCTGAGAGCTGCAAGGAGGTTAAGGCAATGCGGAACAAAGTGCTTGTGAGTCTGGTGATCCTCGTTGGTGTGCTGCTGGGGATAGGGCCAGCGCTGGCCCAGGAGGGCACGCCGACGCCCGATCCGCTGGGCGGGGCGACCGAGTTCGCTCGCGCGGACGAGCGCACGGCGGTCACGCTGATGCTGGACTGGACGCCGAACACCAATCACACCGGCTTCTACGTGGCGCAGGCGCTCGGCTACTACGACGAAGCCAACCTGGACGTGACCATTCAGGAGCCGACCGACCTGCTGGTGGAAGCAGTGGTGCAGAGCGGGGCGGCGCAGTTCGGTGTCAGCTACCAGGAATTCTTCACCTACGCGCTGGCCGACGGCGCGCCGCTGGTGTCGGTGGCGGCTATCATCCAGCACAACACATCGGGCTTTGTCACGCTACACGAACAGGACCCCATCAGCCGTCCCGCCGACTTCGCCGGCCTGCGCTACGGCGGCTTCGGGCAACCCGATCTGGAGAAGGCGATCATCAACACGCTGATGATCTGCGATGGTGCGGAGCCGGACTCGTTCGAGTATGTGGATGTGGGCTACGCCGACGCTTTTGAATTGATGGAGCGCGACCGCATTGACTTCGCCTGGATGTATTACGGCTGGACGGGGGTTGAGGGCGAACTGCGCGGCCTCGACCTGGACACGGTGATGCTGATGGACTACCTGGACTGCATCCCCGACTACTACACGCCGATCCTGATCACCAGCCAGGCGATGATCGAGGAGCAGCCGGACGTAGTGGCTGCCTTCGTCCAGGCGACCGCGCGCGGCTTCGCCTATGCCATCACCAACCCGGCGGAGGCGGCGGACATCCTGATCGCCGCCGTGCCAGAAGCTGATGCCGACCTGATCCGCGCCAGCGCGGAATGGCTCGCGCCGCAGTACATGGCCGATGCGCCGCGCTGGGGCGAGCAGAGGCTTGAGGTGTGGCAGGGCTTCAGCGATTTTCTGGTGAAGCATGGCATTCTGGCCGAGGGCATAGACGCGGAAGCGGCGTTCACCAACGAATTCCTGCCGGGCCATGTGGACTGAAAGGCAAAGGATGCGGGACGGTGGGGGCGCGGCAGTTCCCCCCGTCCCTGAGCACGTGATGACCATGACTTCTGAGACTCCGGTGCCCTGCCTGGAAGTGCAGGGCGTGAGCAAGACGTTTCGCGACGGCGGGCAGGTCGTGCGCGCCCTGGAGCGCGTCAGTTTCGCCGCCTATCCGGGCGAGTTCATCACCATCATCGGGCCGAGCGGCAGCGGCAAGAGCACACTGTTCAACATCATCACCGGCCTGACCGAACCCGACGAAGGCGAGATCGTGCTGGAGTGCGGGGTCGTCAGGCGGCGTGCCGGGCGGGTGGGCTACATGCCGCAGCGCGACCTGCTGTTGCCCTGGCGCACCGTGCTCAACAACGTCATCCTCGGCCCGGAACTGGACGGGCGTTCGCGGCGCGAAGCCCGCCGCCGTGCCCGCGAACTGTTGCCGCTCTTCGGGCTGGAGGGCTTCGAGAACGCCTTTCCGGAGACGCTCTCCGGCGGGATGCGGCAACGCGCGGCCTTGCTGCGCACCTTTCTCACCGACCGCGACGTGCTGCTGCTCGACGAGCCGTTCGGCGCGCTCGATGCGTTGACCCGCCGCGAATTGCAGCGCTGGTTGCTGGGGGTGTGGGAACGCTTCCGCAAGACGATCCTCTTCATCACACACGACGTGGAGGAGGCGGTCTACCTGGCCGACCGCGTCCTGGTCTTCAGCGGGCGACCGGGGCGCATCGTCAAGGAACTGCGCGTTGACCTGCCGCGCCCGCGTCAGGCTATCTCGTTGCTTTCCGAAGACTTGCGCCGTCACGAAGCCGAGTTGCTGGCGGCGCTGGAGGCGGCCAACGGGAATCATGTCGCCGGTGAGGGACGATGACCGATCCCGCCGTGTTGCGATCCTTCTGGGATGCCTGCCGGGCCGCCTTGCCTGGTCTGTCCCTGCCCGCCGAGCCGCCGCCGGCAGACTACTTCTGCGACAACGAACCGTGTGCCAACGAACTGGGCGATCTGGTGCGGCGCGGCATCAAGACCGCGACCTGCGGCCTGCTGTGGAGCTACCAGGCGGAAGGCGCGCCCTTGCCGCAGCCTGGCGCTCTGAGCATCGTTACGGACTGGCAAGGCCGTCCCCTGTGCGTCATTGAAATCACCGAAGTGAGCGTTCGCCCGTACAATGAGGTAGATGCGCAGTTCGCCCACGACGAAGGGGAAGGCGATCGCTCGCTGGCTTATTGGCGCGAGGTGCATTGGCGCTTTTTCTCGCGCGAGTGCACACAGATCGGGCGTACGCCCGCCGCAGATATGCCGCTGGTCTGCGAGCGCTTCCGGCTGCTGTACACCCCTGCCTGACCCGCAGTTGGCTGCGGGGGCATTCGCCTTTTGCGGCCTTGAACCGCAGAGACGCCGAGGGC
>DDBP01000382.1 GCA_002332795.1 Anaerolineales bacterium UBA2029
AGGCGCGTCAGCGCCGGGCGGGGGTGAGGTAAAGCCCCAGAGCAGGACTTCTCAAACGGTCTCTCAGGGCGCAACTCACCCGGCAGATAGAGGATCGCTGTCACGGTGCAGAAGGGCCATACGCCCGGCTTTCCCTGCGCTCGCGTCTGCTGCGCCCACTCGACCTGCCTCTGACCGAACCCCGTTAACATTAAAAAAGATTAAACGTATTGCCCGTTGCCTTTAACCAGACGTTTCCAGGCCCTTTATGGCGCGCTCTTATCCTGGTACGCGGTCGGGGAAAGTGAACAACCTTCCTGCCGAAAGCTTGCAAACCCAAGGAGAGAACTATGCGCACTACCCGCACCTGGAAGAACTCGATCGGCCTGCTGCTGGTTCTGGCACTGGGCCTGCTGGCCCTCGCCAACGCCCTGCCTCCCCGCAACGTGGGCGCACAGGGTGACGAAGAACCGATCGAACTGCCGGAAGTTGACCCGTTGAGCGTGACGGGCGACATCGCCATCGCCGGAAGCTCGACGGTCGAGCCGGTCACGGTAGCCATGGCAGCGCGCTTCAAGGACGACGGTTTCACGGGCAATATCGCCATCGCCGAGACGGGCACGTCGGCGGGCTTCGAGCGCTTCTGCAAAGAAGGCTCGACCGACATCAGCAACGCCAGCCGCGCCATCAAGGACTTCGAGGTGGCCGACTGCGAGGCCATTGGCCGCGAAGTGCTGGAATTCTTCATCGGCATTGACGCGCTGACGGTCGCCGTGCGCAATGACTCGTTCGTGGACAAGCTCAAGCGCAGCGAAGTGGTCGCCATCTTCACCGGCCAGGTGACCCGCTGGAACGAAGTCAACCCCGCATGGCCGGACGAGCCTATTCAGCTCTTCACCGCGGGCACCGACAGCGGCACGTTCGACTACTTCGGCGAGGCGGTGTTGGGCACCAAAGGCCCCTATGCCGAGCGCGAAGCGCGTTTCGCCGCCCTGCTGGCCCCGAACCCCACCACCAGCGAGAACGACAACACCCTGGTGCAGGGCATTCTGGGTAGCCAGTACGCCATCGGCTACTTCGGCTTCGCCTACTTCTATGAGAACCGCGATCAGTTGAAGGCCGTGGCCATCGCCAACGACATGGAAAACGACGCCGACGGCAACCTGGTGATCATCCCCGAAGAAGAGTGGGAAGCGCGCGGCATCACCTACGTCGAGCCGGACGAAGAGACTGCCGAGAGCGGCGAGTACCTGATCAGCCGCCCGCTGTTCATCTACTCGGCCAAGAACATCCTGCAGGAAAAGCCGCAGGTAGCCGCCTTCATCAACTACTACCTCACCAATGCTGAGGAAGTGGTCACCGAGGTCGGTTACTTCCCGGTCAGCACCGAGGCGCTCAATCAGTCCAAGCGTGTCTGGCTGGAAGCGATGGGCCTGGAAGCCGAGTAACTATCTGACGCAACATCCAAACGGTATGGGAGGAGAGGCACTCCCATACCGTTTGCCCCTGCCTGGGGCTGTGAAAGTTTTTTGCTGGCAAGTCAAGGAGCGTGTGACCATGGATGAGGCAACAGTACTGTCGGAACGCGCGCGGATTTTTCCCTACGCGCAGCAGGTCGTTCCGTCTCTGGCGCTGCACAAACGCCGTCGCCCTGGGGAGATGATGATCCAGGGATTTCTGTTTTTGTGCGGCTTTCTGACCATCTTCACCACCATCGCCATTGTGATCGTGCTGGGTCGCGAGTCGCTGCTGCTGATCACCACCAAATACGTGGACGCGGCGGGCACCGTGCACAAGATCGGCGTGCTCGATTTCGTCAATACCACGGAGTGGCAGCCGCACCGCTATAAGGTGGGCATCGCGCCCCTGGCCACGGCCACGCTGATGAGTTCGTTCATCGCCATGCTGGTGGCGCTGCCGCTGGGGCTTGGCTCGGCCATCTACCTGAGCGAATACGCCAGCCCGCGCGTGCGCAACACCGTCAAGCCCATCCTGGAAGTGCTGGCGGGCGTGCCGACGGTCGTCTACGGCTTCTTCGCCCTGCAGTTCATGACTCCCTTGCTGCAGAGCATCCTGGGCCGCGAGACAGTCGAAATCTTCAACGTGGCTTCGGCGGGCCTGGTGATGGGCATCATGATCCTGCCGCTGGTGGCGTCCATGAGCGAGGATGCGCTGAGTGCCGTGCCACGTTCCCTGCGCGAAGCCGCCTATGGCCTGGGATCAACGCGCCTGGAAACGACGATCCGCATTGTGTTGCCCGCGGCGGTCTCCGGCCTCGTGGCCGCCTTCATCATCGCCATTTCGCGGGCCGTCGGCGAGACGATGATCATGGCCATCGCGGCGGGCGCGCGCCCCAACTTCACCTTCAACCCCTTCGAGTCCGCCTGGACGATGACCGGTTACATCGCCAGCATCAGCGGGGGCGACCTGGCCTACGATACCCTGGACTACAACAGCATCTTCGTGGTAGGGCTGCTGCTCTTCCTGATGACGCTGTTCCTCAACATCCTCAGCCGTTCGGTCGTGGCGCGGTTCCGCGAAGTGTACGAGTAAGGAGCGCCCGGCGATGGACCGACTGGCACTGATTGGCATTTTCTTCTTCAGCGGGCTACTGGCGCTCAACGGCAGCCTGACGCTGACCACCCTGGCCGCCCGTAAAGGTTACTCGCCCCGCTGGGGCGCGCTGGTAGGGGCGCTGGCCGGGCTGCTGGGCGGGTTGACTCCCGCGCTGGCCGTGCTGCGGCTGGCCGATCACGGCGGGCTGGCGGTGCTCACCGCGCTGATAGGCGGCGCTGGGATGACCGTCTTCGTGGGGCGGCTGGCCCCCGATCGCGACCCGCAGCGCGACGACCTGCCCACCGGCGAGACGCTGCGGCGCAACATCATCGCCCGGCATGTGCGCGGACGCATCGCGCAGACGCTGTTCGGCCTCTCCATCGCCGTGGCGCTGATCGCCCTGGCGACGCTGCTGTGGACCATTATCAACAAGACGGTGGGCCTCACCGCCGTGCAATACGCCATCGAACCGGGCGCGCTGACGCTGGTCAGCTTCGATCCGGGGGCAGAAGGGCCAGAGGCCATCGCTCCGGAAACCATGCCGGCGCTGCTGACGGAGCACGTACACCCCGTCCGGCTGCGCGAACTGGTGCTGGAGCACGTCGCCAAAGCCAAACCCAAGAAGTGGGCGGAGTTGCTGGCGCAGCCGCTGGGCGAAGCATTGCCCGCAGGCAGCTACCCGGCGTCCCTGGCCGACACGCCCGTTGGGGAACTGACGGCAGCGCAGGCGGTCGAAATCCTCACAGGGGCATTGGATACGCCGACCCTGCAGACACTGGTCTATGCCGAAGCGGGCCGCCCGTTGAGCGCCCTGTCGGAGGCGGAGATCGCCGCTCGGCTGAGCGCCGCGCTGGGCGCCCAAGCCGCGCAGCGCCTGCTCCTGCAGCGAGTGGTGCTCACAGAAGCGGACGAAATCCCCGCCGCGCCGGTGGCCGAAGTGCTGAATGGTTTCAAGTACCCCGAAGCGCTGGCGGAGGTGCCCTTCGATCAGCTTGACACAGACGCGGCGATCGCGCTGTTGATCGCCAATCTGGAACGCGCCGACCTGGAAGACGCTGTCCTCGATGTGCTGGATACGCCCGGTCTGGACGACCTGCCGTCGGCACAGTTGTCGGCCATCGCTACGGCTAACGTGCGCAAGGCTCTGTTGCGCGTGGCTATTCTGCGCGATGTGGCCGGAGCCGCAGAGGACACCTGGCCCGACGTCAGCGGGCAGTCGCTGAGCAAGGTGCTGGCTGGTCACAAGTACCCGCCCGCGCTGGCCGAGACGCCGGTCAGCGGGCTGGACGAGGCCCAGGCGGTAGGCGTATTGCTATTGAATCTGGGCCATGACGGCCTGCATGACCTGTTGATGCGCGAGGTGGTGCAGGCGCAGGTGGTCAAAGGCTGGACGCTGTGGGAATCGCTGACGCAGCGCAGCGCCATCGAAGACGCGCAGCAACGCGAGTTTCCGCGGGCGGAGTTGCAGTGGCGCTCGTGGCTCAACGCCGAATTCCTCACCAGCCCACTTGATCCGCGCCGCGCCGACAGCACCGGCGTGCGTCCGGCGTTGTATGGCTCGCTGCTGATCATCTTCATCACCATTGTCGTGGCCTTCCCCGTCGGCGTGGGTGCGGCGATCTACCTGGAAGAGTACGCCGGTCACAACCGCCTGAATCAGATCATCGAGACCAATATCAACAACCTGGCTGGTGTGCCGTCCATCATCTACGGCATGTTGGGCCTGGTGATCTTCGTGCGCGCGCTGGAACAACTCACCAGCGGGCAGGCGTTCGGGGCGAACACGGCCAACGGACGCACTGTCCTGTCGGCGGGCTTCACCCTGGCGCTGCTGATCCTGCCGCTGATCATCATCAACGCGCAGGAAGCGATTCGCGCCGTGCCCAACTCGCTGCGGCAGGCCAGCTATGGCCTGGGCGCGACGCAGTGGCAGACGATCTGGCACCATGTGTTGCCCTACGCCATGCCCGGCATTCTCACCGGCACCATCCTGGCCATCTCGCGCGCCATCGGCGAGACCGCGCCGCTGATCCTGGTGGGCGGGGCGACCTACCTCACCAGAGACCCCGAAGGGCCGTTCTCCATCTTCACCGCGCTGCCGCTGCTGATCTATCGCTGGACGACCCTGCCGCAGGAGGAATTTCGCAACGCTGCTGCCGCCGCGATTGTGGTGCTGTTGGTGTTGCTGCTGAGCCTCAATTCGCTCGCCATCATCTTGCGCAATCGCTTGAGCAGGAGACTGTCATGACCCAGGCAAGTACCAATGGCCGCTACGCCATTGAAATGCAAAACCTCAGCGTGTACTACGGTCAGTTCCTGGCCGTGCGGAACGTGAGCCTGAAGATCGAAGCGCGGCAGATCACCGCGCTGATCGGCCCCTCTGGCTGTGGCAAGAGCACGCTGCTGCGTTCGATCAACCGCATGAACGAGCTGGTGCCCGGCGCGCGTGTCGAAGGGCAGGTGCTCTTTCACGGCCAGAATCTGTACGATCCCGATGTTGACCCAGTGGAAGTGCGGCGACGGATCGGGATGGTGTTTCAGAAGCCCAATCCCTTCCCCAAGTCCATCTTCGACAATGTGGCCTATGGCCCGCGCGTGTTGGGCGTGCGCGACAAAAAGAAGCTGGCCGAGATCGTCGAGCGCAGCCTGATGCAGGCCGCGCTGTGGGATGAAGTGAAGGACGATCTGAAGAAGTCGGGCCTGGCGCTTTCGGGCGGGCAGCAGCAACGCCTGTGCATTGCCCGCGCCCTGGCGGTGGAACCGGAGATCATCCTGATGGACGAGCCGTGCTCCGCGCTCGACCCCATCGCCACGCTGCGCATCGAAGAACTGATGCGCGAACTGAAAGCGAACTATACTATCGTCATCGTCACGCACAACATGCAGCAGGCCGCGCGCGTCTCCGACTATACGGCGTTCATGCTCTCCGACGAGACCCGCGCCGGCGAGCTGATCGAGTATGGCGAGACGGAGCGCATCTTCACGCGCCCGCGCGATCCGCGCACCGAAGACTACATCACCGGGCGCTTCGGCTAATGGGGACGGGACTCTTGATGACTGACAAATCTCTGCAGGCGCGCAGCACCCTCGACCACGAACTGACCCGCCTGCGCGACAATGTGCTCAAGCTGAGCCATCTGGTGGATCGCGCGATTGAGGGGTCTGTACAGGCGCTGAAGGATGCCAACGTAGACTTGGCCCGCCAGGTCATCGCCGACGACGAGCAGATCAACGCCCTGCGCTATGAGGTGGAGCAGCACTGCTACCTGTTGCTGGCCCTGCAGCAGCCGACGGCCCGTGACCTGCGCGCCATCGTCACGGCCATCCATATCGCCGTCGAACTGGAGCGGATGGGCGATCACGCCCGCGGAATTGCCAAGCTGGCCATTCAGCTTGCGCAGGAACCGCCGCTCAAGCCATTGATTGACATCCCGCGCATGACGGTGGTGTGCCACGAGATGTTGCACGCCAGCCTGGATGCCTATCTGACGCGCAACGCCGAACTGGCCGAGCGCACTGCTCGACGCGACGACGAAGTAGATCAACTCGATGAGCAGGTCTACCGCGAACTGCTGACCTACATGCTGGCCGATCCGCGCAACATCACGCGGGCCACGCAGTTGCTGTGGGTATCGCACAACCTGGAACGCATCGCCGACCGCATCACCAACATCTGCGAGCGCGTTGTCTTCATGGTCACCGGCGAGATCACCGAGTCAGGCGACCGCTGAGCGCCCTGTAGAGTCACGAATATGCCGTTGCGCATCCCTGCGCACACACGCTCCTGCGCCGCCCCATCGCCTCATGGGGCGGTGCGCCTTTTTTGGCGCCGGGGCCATTTGACACACCCGGCGGGATGGGTATCATCAGCTTGTTCTGGCAGCAAAAGACGTGTGCGTCTCGACGTGAGGTGAATTTCACTGCAGAGACGCAGACAACGCGGAGAAAAACAGTGAAAATTCTGTGTTTCCCTCTGCGCTCTCTGCGCCCTCTGCGGTTAGCCAAACGCCCGCTTGAGATGCACTCCAACCAAACAGGAGAGCGAGGACTATGTCAGACCTGACAGGGCGCATTGCCATTGTGACCGGCAGCGGGCAGGGCATCGGCCAGGCGATCGCGCTGGAACTGGCCCGCCGCGGCGCGAAGGTCGTCACCAACGATGTCACTGGTTGCTGTGCCGAAGACACGCTGGCCATGATCCGCGAATTGGGCGGCGACGGGCTGGCGATCACCGCCGATGTCAGCGACTCCGCCCAGGTGGAGAACATGGTCAAGACCGTGCTCGACACCTTCGGGCAGGTAGATATCCTGGTCAACAACGCGGGCACCACGCGCGACAACCTGATCGTGCGCATGCCGGAAGAGGAATGGGACTTCATCCAGAAGGTGAACCTGAAGAGCGCCTGGCTGTGCTCCAAGGCCGTCGTGCGCTCGATGATGCGCAAGAAATACGGGCGCATCGTCAACATTTCCAGCGCCAGCGGGTTGATGGGCCAGGCGGGGCAGACCAACTATAGCGCCAGCAAAGCGGGTATGATCGGGCTGACCAAAGCGCTGGCCCGCGAAGTCGCCTCGCGCGGGATCACCGTCAACGCCGTCGCGCCGGGTTTCATCAAGACGGCGCTCACCGACAAGATGCCGCAGGATATCCTGGAACAATTGCTGCCGCTCATCCCTGTCGGGCGCATCGGCACCGTCGAGGACGTGGCCTATGCAGTGGCCTTTCTGGTCAGCGACCAGGCCAGCTACATCACCGGTCAGGTGCTCTCCGTAGACGGCGGGCTGGTGATGAGCTAGCGCCTGCGCTTTCACGTGATCTCCGAATTGCGATCGCGCGATCTCCAATCCGCCCTTCGCAATTCGCAACCCGCCATCAAGAGGGCCATGCTCTATCTGGTCGCAACACCGATCGGCAATCTGGGCGACATCACCCTGCGCGCGCTGGAAACGCTGCGCGCCGTTGACCTGATCGCCGCCGAAGACACGCGCAAGACGGGTCTGCTGCTCAAGCATTTCGACATTCACAAGCCGCAGATCGCCTTCTTCGAGCACAACGAGGCGCGCGTCGGCCCGCGTCTCCTGGAAGCGCTGCGGGGCGGGCAGTCGGTGGCGCTGGTGACCAACGCGGGCACGCCCGGCATCTCCGACCCCGGCTTCACCCTGGTGCGCGACGCCATCGCCGCGGGCATCCCCGTGACCATGATCCCCGGCCCGACGGCGCTGATCATGGCCGTGGTGCTGTCTGGCCTGCCCGCGCACTCGTTCACTTTTCGCGGGTTTCCGCCGCGCAAGAGCGGCCCGCGTCGCCGTTTCCTGGCCGTGGATCAGGACTCGCCGCATACGCTGATTTTCTACGAAAGCCCCTACCGGCTGGTGAAGTTCCTGGAAGACGCGCTGGCCGTCTATGGGGATCGCCCCGCCGCCGTGACCAACGACCTGACCAAGCTGTTCGAGATGGTACACCGGGGGCGACTGTCGGAGTTGCTGGCGTACTTCCGGCAAAACGAGCCGCGCGGCGAGTACACGGTGGTCATCGCGGGCAAAGAGGCGGCGGACACTTTCCCGGCAGACGACGAGGACGAGGAGGACGGGCGGTGAGCGCTGCGAAGCTGGCCCTGCCGCATGGCGAATTGCCGCTGCCCGCCTTCCTGCCAGACGCCACACGGGGCGTGGTGCGGGCGGTAGACAGCGCCGACCTGGAAGGCGCGGGGGTGACCGCGCTGGTGATGAACACCTATCACCTGATGCAGCGCCCCGGCTCCTCGACAATCAAGGCGCTGGGCGGGCTGCACCGTATGGCCGCCTGGTCGCGCCCGATCATGACCGACTCCGGCGGCTTTCAGGTCTACTCACTCATCCGCCAGAACCCCAGGTACGGGCGGCTGAGCGACAAGGGCGCGGTCTTCACGCCGGACGGGGGCGGGCGCAAGATCACCCTGACGCCGGAGAAGAGCATTCAGCTACAGATGAGCTACGGCGCGGATATCCTGGTCTGCCTGGACGACTGCACGCACGCCGACGATCCGCTGGACGAGCAGCGCCGCTCCGTGCGCCGCACCGTGGCCTGGGCGCGCCGCGCCAAAGCCGAGTATCTGCGCCTGATCGAGCAAAAGAAGCTGGACGAGCGTCAGCGCCCGCTGCTCTTCGCCGTGATTCAGGGCGGCGGCAGCCCGGAATTACGCCGGGAGTGTGCCGACGAACTGCTGGCGATCGGCTTCGACGGCTACGGTTACGGCGGCTGGCCGCTCGATGCCAACGGCAACCTGCTGACCGACATGCTC
>DDBP01000384.1 GCA_002332795.1 Anaerolineales bacterium UBA2029
CCTGTTCGAGAGGCGCTCAATAGCTGTCCGTTCATGAACCGCGTGTGGTTGAGAGGGTCGGGAGATGAGGTTTACAAGCGGTCTCCGAAGGCGGTTGAGGAGAGGAGAGGGCCTATGCCTATCGTCGAACATCTGATCGCCGACACTTTCGGCACCCATATCGGCAAATACAGCGAGCGGCTGAAGATCACCCAGGGCGACGAAACCCTGCAACAGGCCTCTCTGCTGCACCTGAAAACGGTGCTGGTGACCAGCCGCGGCGTCAGCATCTCCGCCGATGCCCTGCCAGAACAGTATGGCTGGCCGGGACGTGTTGGTGGTCGAGGACGCGGCGGGGCAGCGCCTGGTGCTGCCGCTGGCGGGCGTGGACTTCCCCACGGCGACCGGCACGCCAGCACCAACGGCCACCGCTCCGCCAGCGACCAATTTGAGCTGTCCCTCGGAACCGTTCCCTGCGTGTCCCAATGTACTTGCGCCAGGGCACTTACTCGGAGGACGCCAACGAATTGCACTGAGACCGCCACTGGGATAACAACATGTCCGCCTGTTGTTTCAAGGTTGGCAAATATGTCCTATGGAGAGTCAGGGAGTTGTCCTTGAGCAGAGGTTCGGGAATGGAGCTTAGGATTTTTCCTCCCGGCTCTTGCTCCATCGCGATATGAACCAAGGGAGTGAATGGATACCCCAGCTCCGAAAGCACAGCGTAGTGCTTATTGTCCGTGGCTACTGCGCTCCAGGCATTCTGGACGTTGTCAAAGTTCCCACGGTAGGTAAGTTCTATAACAGCAGCCTGTCGCACAATAAGGATCGCTTTTTCCTGCAACACTGAACATGTCGCTTTTCTCAACATAGTTTCAATATCCCTGCGCTTGCCTTCCACTTGCTGCACCAACTGCTCAAAGTCGCGCCTGGCGCACTCCAGGCTGTCTTCGCTCCAATATGTGCTTTCGGCAGTTTGCATTGCAGACTCCAGGTCGCGCAGGGTCTGCAAGAGCAGGGGACGATTCTGCGAATCTAACCCATAGAAAGCACTGATAGGGAAAAGACCCTCTGAATTCAGGCGAATTATCCCTGGAAACTCACCTTCTCGCGGGGGTGGCACTTGTTCGATAAGTTCGTGCAGTAATCTACCGCCATATGCCAGAAAGCGCATTGAAGCAGGGTAACGGTCAAAGAGCTGCGGATCAAAAGTAACAGAGACTTCCCCCTCTGCGGTGTCGAGTAAGTAAGCGCCCTGAAGCTGTGGATGAGGCCTGAAGCGACCCTCGAAGTGAGCAGCATTCACCAACACCTGTTCCAACTCTGGAAGCGAGAGGGGCGCAGTCACTGCTGGTGCTGACGAGACAGCCTCATGGGTCTCGTAGACATTCAGGATATCGCGATCCTTTTGCTCCAACTGTTGCTCGATTTCGCGCAGTTCCGTAGCCAAGGCCCGCTCGCGTTCTGGCGGGGCAACCATTGCCAGGCGTTCGATTGCCTGCCCTACGCGCGCCAGGATTGGCTGCAAATCGCCCACCACACCTTCAAACCAGTTGATCCGCTTTGCCAGCGCGCGGTACACCTGCGCTTCGACTGTGTCCTCATAGAAGTAGTTGCGAATCCACACCACATCGTGAACCTGTCCGATGCGATCAATGCGGCCTATGCGCTGTTCGACCCGCATCGGGTTCCAGGGCATATCGTAGTTGATCAAGACCCCGCAAGTCTGCAAGTTCAAACCCTCGCTGGCCGCCTCCGTACACAGCAGAATCTTGATGTCCGCCCCTTCTCGGAAGGCTTGCTTGATCTCCTCCTTCGTCACACTCACCCAGGCGATGCCATTCCATCGCTCTCCCCCGCGCCCACTGTAGCACGCCACCTGATCGCCGTAGACCGGGCGCAACTTGTCGCGCAGATAATCCATCGTGTCAGTGTACTGGGTGAAAACAAGCACCGTCTCGCGCTGGTGGAAAATCTTGTTCAGATCCTGAATCAACTGCTCGGTCTTGGAATCGTGCGCGGAGAGATGCTGTAGCTCATCGAGGAAATCCCTGACATACCGGATCTCCTCTTGATACAGCTGGGCCTCTTCCAGCGTCTCGCTGATATCCTGCTCCAGATCAGCCTGTTCCAGGTCATCGTCATCAAAGGCCTGCTCCGCTCGCCCTTCCAGGTACGCCAATCGCCGCTCCAGACTGCGCTCTACTGCGTAGAAACTGCTCGTCAGACGTCGGCGGTAGACCGTCATGACAAAACCGAGGCCCTTGTGCTCGTCTTCATACTTGCGGTAGAAGTCGGAAATGTATTCCTCAATGCGCTGATAGAGCTTGCGCTCTTCGCGGCGCATGGGAATCCAGACTAGTTCAGGGCTGCGCGCAGGCACTTTTTCCTTGAGCAGTCCCTGGCGCACGTATTCGCGCAATAACTCGCGCGTGTTGCGGAACATCAGGGCGCGTAGTGGCGTGTGCCGACGCGCCATCTCCTTCACCCACTCTCTGGCCTCACGCGGCAGCTTTTTGATGGTCCGCGAGGGTCTATCCGTATAGGGCAATCGCTGGAGCGTCTGCCAGTTCACCAGCCCCAGAGCCTGCCTGGCCTGCTCAGCGAATTCCTGGTCAAGCTGTCCCCCCAGCTCCAGGTAATCGCGCACCAGCGTATAGACAAAATCCCAGTCCACCTCTTCGCAAGGTCGCATCAGCTCGCTGTAGAACTGCAGGAAATTCCTTTCATCCGCTCCCCACTTGCCGCCCAGGCCCAGAATGCGCAGCAAATCCCATACCTCTACCGCGTGCACCTGCATGGGAGTGGCCGTCATCAGCAAGATCGCTTTGGCCTGGAACTGGGGATCTGTCAGCAAGGTCAGCAGGCGATTCGGGCGGTAAATTGACTGCTGGAAATCGCGCCGACGGGCGTGATGCGCCTCATCCACCAGCACCAGATCCCAGGGACGCGCCGCAGTGATCTGCTCCAGGCGATCGCGGCGCTTGGCCAGCTGACTGGAAGCGATCAACAGGTCGAACGCATCCCAGGGATTGTCGGTCTCGTACTGCCAGGCGAGTTCTTCGCCCGCATAATTCCAGAAACGGTGACCGTCGAACAGGGGCACGTCCAGCACAAACTTCTCGTAGAGTTCCTCCTGCCACTGCCGCGTCACCGACTTGGGCACGAGCAGCAGACAACGCTTCGCCCGCCCGGAGATGACCAACTGTCGCAGCACCAGCCCCGCTTCGATAGTCTTACCCAGCCCGACCTCGTCGCACAGCAGATAGCGTTTGGGGTAGGTCTCGATGACCCGCTGCGCCACGCGCAGTTGATGAGGCCACGGCGTGATGGCACACGTCGCCGCGCCGAGTTGCTCCGCATGGGGAAAATAGGGAATGTCGCGGACGAACTGGAAAATCAGCCGCTCGCGGCGCAGACGCGCTTCCCTCTCACCATCCAGAGCCAGCGGATCGTCTCTGGGCGGCTGTGACGGGGCCAAGCGCAGCAGTGACTCGCGCACCGCCCGCGGAATATCGAGCGCGATCCAGCTCTCTTCGCGCCCTTCCCACAACCGGTTGAACCGTTCCACGACCTGCGCCAGATAGGGGCGGCTGGCTTCCCACGAGAAGTAGACGCTGAACTGCTCGTAGTTGCGCTGCCAGCCTGTCATGGATTCGTTGACACTGCCGCTGAAGGCCATCTGATGGCCTTCGGCGTCGGTGAAGACCCCCTCTTTGGGATGGTAGTAATCCTGCGCCTGCTCGGCGGGCAGTGGCCGTCCTCTGGCGTCGCGCGGCAGCACCACCCTGATCTGCAACGTGCCCTGCGCCACCATCCACGCCAGCACTTCCAGGCGACGACGCATCACCTCTTCGACGGGCTGTTCCAGCGCGGCGAGCAGCTTCTCGGAGACGATGCCCTCCAGCGACGCGCCCCGCTCGATGGCCTGCACATCGTCGGGGTCGAGCTGCGCCCCCACCAGCAGGCGCATCGTCCCCCGGTTAGCGATCAGGCCGGCCACACCTGCCGCCGCCACCGCCAGTGCCGAACTACTGAAAAACCCCGCGCTGCGGTCGTAGCGCACGCTGCAACGCAGGGCTGGAATATAGAACCGATTCAGGCGATCATCGGCGGGGCCGTAGGAAATCTGCCACTCGATGTCGCGCAGGGAGGTCATTCGCCCTCTTCCTCCTCGTCGTACTCTTCTTCCCCGCCGAACTCACCGCCCAGTTCCAACTGCTGCGGCAACGCCGGCGGCGTCTCTTCTGCCGGGACGGTCAGTTCGGGGAAAAAGTTCGCCCGCAGCCGTTCGAGCAGATCGGCCTCGACGCGCACCCACTGCCCCTTGATCTTCGTGCGAGGGATAGCGTTGAGCAGCGCCTGCACGCACTGCCGGAACTGCCCATCGGTCAGCAGGCCGGAGCGCTTGAGGAACGCCTCGCAGGCATAAGTCCCATCTTCCCCCAACACCAGCAGGGCCGTGTGCACCGCGTCTATCAGGCTCTCGAAGAAAACCAGGTCGGGGTCTACCATGCCGCGTTTGCGCCGCTGCATCGGTGTCTGCAACACTACATGGCTACCCTTGCGTGCCACCAGGTTCTTGTGCCCGCGCACCTCCCCGTCCAGGTCAACGCCCAGGGCGATGGCCAGCTTGCGGGCTTCGTCGTAGGGGAACTCCGCCGCCTTGAAGGCATCCCAGGCCATGAGGTACCAGTCGGTGAAGGGGTCGAACTGAATGTCGCGCCCCAGCAACAGGCCCCGCTTGCGCAGCCGGATCACTTCCTCCCGCGCCAGGTCGAGCGCCGTCTCCGGGCGCAGGGGGCGCGGCTGCCCCGTGCGCTCGTCTATCTGACTGGTGAGCACCGGCCAGTGCGCCGAGATGACCGACAGAACCGGCCCGAAGGTGCTGATATACAGGTCTACGCCGCCGATGCCCTGCGCCGCGAACTCCTCCGCCTTTTCGCGCGCCACGCGCTGCACCTGCCCGCGAATGTCGTCCCACCAGGTCGGGTGCGCGGCGGACGGGCGCTTGCGGCAGGCCAGCAGGATGGTGCTCTGCGCGGCGTTCTTCTTCGCCTGATGCAGCGAATGCTCGCTCTCGGTATGCACCGGCCACGACGCCTGCACCGAGAAACCGGCGTTGATCAGGGCGCTGGCCAGCGTATCCCAGGCGTCCACCCGCTTGTGCGTGAACATCACCGTCAGCACCCCGTCGTCGCGCAGGATGCGGTGACACTCGCGGAAGATGGCCTCCATCTTGCGCTGATAGTCCTGCTCGGCCAGTTGACGTTTGCTGCGACCCATGCCCTCGAAGCGGGCGACGTTGGCCACCGCCTCGTCGTCCTTGTTGGTCAGGTGATCGCGGAAGAACTCAGGGAAGAGATGCCCCACCGAGCGCTTGAGCCAGACGTAGAAGAAGTCCGACAGCTCGGCGTACATCACGTTGTCGTAGTACGGCGGGTCGAAGGTGATATTGTGCAGGCTGCCGGTGGGAATATGGGATAGATTGGTTGCCGAACCCTGCGTAATGGACAGACGATCGGTCGGCGGTGCGTTTTCCGCTTGCCAGAGCGTGTATTGGGCTGGACTGGTAAGCTTGGCTAGGTCAGTATAGGCGTCAACAATCTGACTTGTTGCCCAGGGGATCAGATTTGTCGAGGAATCAAATTCACCGAAACTCCACGAAAAAGCAAAGTCGTGGCGCTTAAAGATATGCTTGACAGTTTGCCTCGTGACCTCCCACGTAGCCAGAATCGCGTTGTAGTCGGCAGCTTTGTCCAGCGCCAGCCCCAAATACGTCTCCACCGCCGCCGCGCGCTCCGCATCCATGGCCGCGCGAATCTCGTTACCAAGCTCGCGCAGAGTCTCCAGGAAGGTGAGCATTGCCAGCAGTTGGCGCGGGGAGAACATGTCGGCCCAGCTATACATCCCGTAGCGGCGCGGCTCGTCGGTCTTGTTGCCTTCGGGGATGGGATCGCTCGGCACCAGGCCCGCCGCCTCCCAGCGCGGCAGGTTTTCGGCCAGGGCGATCTCCGCGCGGCGCACGCCCTCCAGGTCTTCGGCAGTCGGCGCGCGGAAGTCGAACCCGCCCGCCCGCTTGACCGCCACCGCGTAGAGCATCTGCCCCATGCGCCCGGCCTGTGCCTCGCGCTTGATGTAGTCACCAGGGATCGCCTCACCCGTCCACGGCGAAAGGCCCACGCCACGACTGACCGTGCCCGCGTCCGGGTCGAAGTCAATGGCGTCTCCGCGCTTGATGACGAACTGCGGAGCATCCCAGGCAGGGTCGACCACCAACTGCACAGCGACCGGCTCATCGCCCCGGCTCAGCCACCAGTTGGGCGAGAGCGGCACGGGTTTGCCGGTAGTGGGACAGGCCACTGTCCGCGCCCAGAGGTAGGCTGCGCCTTCAGTGCCAGGCGGCAGAGGTGTGAAGAATGGTTGTAGTCGTGCCTTGACTGCCTTATACCAACGCTGTCCACACTCCTGAATATCGTCGGCAAGTTCACGCCCAAAGCGTGCCGGATAGTCGAGCGTGGCCTTGAGGATGACTGACGCGACCGGGTTCAGCTCGTTGGCGTAGGTGCTGAAGCCGTAACGCAGTGCCTCGAAAGGGATGGACCCCCCGCCCGCCGTCACATCCATCACCGAAATGTTGCGCTCTCCCCAGGTATATTCCAGCAGATCGCGCAGCAGCGTCAGGTCTTCGGGCGTTGGATTGACGGTGAAGGCACGCGGCACACCATTGTAGGGGTCTTTCACCCAGTTTCCTGTGCTCCTTGCCCATACTGTTAGCTTGCGCCCCGCCACTGGGTCACCCGTGATACCCAGCAGGTGCACAAACCAGGCGCGGTAGCTCTCCTCGTCGGGGAAGCGCCGCCGCAGGCTCTCCGGCCAGTCCGCCGACCACTGCGGCAGCACGCTCGCCAGCACGGCTGCCCGGCTGACAGTCAGCGGGCGGCGCGCCCACCAGACGTGCAGACGAATGGGTGCGGGAAAAGGCGTTCCAAACGAGTGTTCCCGCTGGCTTTCTGCGCCAACGGCCTCGAAGGGCAGCCAGTCTTCGATCAAGACGGGAGGATGGGTAGGCATCAAGTTTGTCTCCTGAACAGGGCAGAAACCCGGTCAACAGGTTGAGCGCAGATACCGCGGCTCTCACTCCTCACACAACATCTCCAGGGCCGAAGCCTCACCAGGGGCCGGTGCGATACGTCCGTCCAGGATCATCTGCCAGGCTTCGCGAGTACGCAGCGCCCCGACCAGAGCGGCAGAGCAGCCTTCATCTGCCCGGAGTCCCACACCTGTTGTTCGCCCCCGGCTCCATCACAGCCGACCTGGTCACCAGGGCAGGGGCGGGCGTCAGCCAGCGGGCGTATCCCGGCCAGGCACCATCACCGAAAGGCCCTTGAAGCGGGCAAAATGCTTGCGGTCGAAGGTCGCCACGCGACGCAGTCCCTGCGCCAGCAGCCAGGCGGCGTTGTATGCGTCTATGAAGTCCACGTTCTTCTCTTCGTACCAGAGCGTGGCCTGCAACAGGATGTCCGCTTCTGCCACCTCCAGGCCAGGGGTGTTCAAGATGGCCAGAACGTGCTCGCGGATGGTCTTCCTGGGCAGGCCATAGAACGATTCCAGCGTCCAGACGATCTCGCCGATGACCAGGCTGGTCGTCACCAACCGTAGCTCACCGGTAGCCGCGCGGCGCAGCAGCGCTTCCACCGCGTCGGCCTGCTCCGGCACATCGTCAGTCAGGTAGCGCAGGAAGAGGTTGGTGTCGGCGAAGACCGTCTCATTCTTCATGGCCAGCAGCCTTCCTGGCGCGCTGCCGAAGCACCTGCTGGCGAATCTGCGCGAAGTCCTGCGGGCCACTCACCGGCACGCTACCGCGCAGATCGAGCAATGTCTTGCCGAGCGGCAGCATGATGATGCGCTCTCCTTCCAGCGCCAGCGCCACCCGGTCACCATCCTGGATGCCCATCTGTTGGCGGATGGCACTGGGCAGCGTGATCTGCCCTCTCTTTCCGACAGTTACCGTGATCATCCGCTCATCTCCGCATCTTCAGCAACATCTGCATTCATCAGCAATTCCAATAGTAGCTGAAAGCGGATGGTCTGTCCAGCCTCCTGGGCATGCTCACTCCGCCGCCAGTAAGACGCGCAGCGCTCGCTGGGCGCGATTGCTGCTGCGCGGGTCCGTGCACTTGCTATACCAGTAATACGCCTCTTCGGAAGGCATGGCGCACAGCGCGCGGGCGATAGCCTCAATGCGGTCGGGGCGCGTCAGCGGCGCAACGGCCAGGAAGAGCAGGCCCAGCCGCAAGCCCGTTTCCTCGTCCAGCCGGAAGGGGTCGCGCCGCCGCGGGGACAAGTCGGTCACCTTGTATCCGGCGCGGCGCAGCATCTCCAAGACCTGGTCGGCCACCGCCTGCAGGGGCGCTCCCCCCAGGGTCACCACATGTCTGGCCTGCGGGGTTTCGCCGTTGGCCTTGACCGGCCATTGATAGAGTGCCAGGGCGTAGCTGTATGACTCGCGTGGCTCCAGATGCAGTTCGAAGGGCTGCTCTGGTATATAGGCGGTCGGCTGCACTGGTTGCGCGGAAGGATGAGGAGTCAGATAGGCGGGCACCGGTGCGCCACTCAGCACCTCATCGGGCACATCGAACAGCCCCAGCCGCCCGCGCATCGGGATCGGCGCAGGCAGACGCTGCGGATTGACCAGTTTCCAGCCGTACAGGTCGCCGGGCCAGTCCTTCTGGTAGAGGTGTTCGTCGCGCAGCGCCGCGAAGCGCTCTGCATCGAACTCGATCATATCCACCACCTCGACCGTGCCCACCAGCGCCCCACGCACCAGCCTTTGGGGATCAAGATCGTAGATAGTGCAGGCTTCTTCCTCGATGTTCCCGCCCGCATGAATCAGCAGCAGACCCCGATAGGGCGTGCGCCAGGTGCGCAGCTCGATCGTCTTGCGCCCCTGCAGGATCAACTCGGCCCAGGGCTGGCGGATAGAAAGCGTCTTCACCGTCGGTCATCCTCGTCGAAGGGATCGGCATGCACTGAGATGGCCCCAAAGGAGAACTGCTCGAAGGCAGCGCGGACAGCGCGGAATTGTTCGCCCCGCACCTCCAGCCCCTGGGCGAATTCCATCTGCAGCGTCGTCCGGGCACTGAGCTTCTGCGCTTCCTGGGCGAAGGGTTCTGTCACCACTTTGAGGCGCTTGTAGCGCTCCCACCCGCCGCGGAAGGTCACTTGCATGTCCTCTCCGTCCCCGAACTCGGCGGTGAAGGTCTGATCAATCCAGAACGCCCCCTTCCCTACCTGCGGGATGGCCAGCCCCAACGCGCGCAACTCGCCTGCTTCTTGCGGGCTGTGGGTCTCGAAGCGCACCGTCAGACGGCGCAGCCGCTCCACATGATGATCTACACACAGGTCGTACAGATGTTGGAACGCCTGGGCGGGCACCCCCTCGCCCTTGAGGACAACGACTGACTTTGGTAGCGTAGCGCCGCAGGCACATCGGTCAATCGGATTGCCGCAGATAGGACACGTTTTGGTAGACGGCTCCGCTCCAGGCCTGGCAGAAGGCAGTATCACCCCCTTGATTGGCCAGCCCAAACGCGCATATTCCTCAGGAAGGTACAGGCTGGTATCGTCACCAATGCGGATGGCCGGGCGCGGAGACTGTGCGTTGTAGCCCATCTGCTCGCGGGCATCATAGTACACCCACACACCCTGCTCGATCCCATTGACGATGGTCTTCCGAAGTTGGTTGATGTCGAGCACCATGCGCAGGCTCATCTTGCGAGCAAAGGCCCGGCGTAGTTCTTCTGTCGTGAGGTGGGTTTGCCCGGTATCCCAGGCCCGCGCAAGGACGTACTTGGCAGCCAGAGGCTGACTATCCTGGGTCAGGACTTTCTCCAGCGACTTGAGTAGTCCCAAGACCACCTCGCTCTGATCTATCTTGGTGTCACCCTGATCTTGCACTTCCAACCGCTCGCGGGCCAGGTTGGCGTGTGCCTGGGGCGCGTCCCCAGAAGGATAATACAGCCAGCGATACGCTTTGGTGATGGCCACACGCACTTGTAGCTCGTCAACCTCGCCCATCTTCTTAAGTTTCTCGCGCTGTTCCTCGTAGAACTCTCTCAGGCGTTCCGGATCGCCGAGAATGCGCTGGATGGCGAGATAGTGCTTGGCTTTGGCGACCATGTTCTCCCGCTGCTCATGGTCGGCTACCAGAAAGACCAGATTGTTCTTGTAGGTGCGGTAGCCTTCTTGAGCACCCGCGTAATTGAACAGCCGCATGACCAGGTCGGGCGGGGTTTTGTCTTGCTCCCTGGTCGTGGCGGCATCGTAGTGCACGATAACCAGTTTGGGCGTGTCGGCGTTGTCTTCGATATCCACCGGCTCATTGGGGAAAAAGACGGGCTGGAAATACCCCTTCTTCCAGATAGTGCGGATACGGCGATCCAGTTCCATCTTGGCCTGCACCAGGCCTACCGCCTCTACCTCGTCGGCGATGATCTTGTTCAGAGACGGTTCAGTCTTGAAGCGAAAACGACGGCCATCGTATTCCAGAAACCATCCCACATCCGTCAGTCGCTCCGCAGCTTTGAGAATCAAGGCTGGATCGTCCTGCGGGGCCAGCACAGCCAGCGTAAGGTCGCCCGGATCAACGCCAGAAGCAACCCCTTGCGTCAGGCTGTGGATGAAGATAGTGGTAGCCACGCGCTGCGCGAGAGACTCGCTTCCTGTATTGGCATCCAGCGTCTGTGCATGAGACAATGACCCCCCCAGGGTGCTAACAATGTCCGCCTCGATGACCTGTTTGAAGCGTGGACGTTCCAGGCGGCTGGTCAGGTCGTTGACAATGTCTTCCTGGGCCAGGTCTACGTGATGGGGATGGATCAGGAAAACATCAGCCAGAGGGTTTTGCCACAGGCTGCGCACTACCATGGCCAACAGGCGCAGCGCGCCCCGTGTCCTCTGAAAATTAGGGATGGTGGACACCTTGCGATTCAGGGTATTGAGCAGTTCAGGATGGAAAGGATAATCCGCTTCAATCTCCTGGCCATACTCGGCGCGCAGCGCTTTTTGAGGCAGGTCTGCTTCGAGTTCCACACAGCGTTGATAGTAGTCCAGATAGGCGCGAGCGGTATCAGCAGCAGCCTGCCGATCTATATGCCGGAACAGGCGGTGAGTGACGATCGCGGCGATTTCCTTCTCTGTAGAAGGCGTGATCACCCGTTCCTGGCGCGCCGACAACCGTCGGGTCTCGGCAATCTCCCGATCGATCTGCTGCCGCAATTCTTCCGACTCTTGCCCGAAGGCATCCGAGACGTCGGCCAGGGTCAGGACAACTACCACTTGTTGCTTGCTGGCCGCGAACTCGAACAGAGACATCAGAAAGGCTACCGTCTGCTCTGCCAGGTCAGATCGCCCGGTTGCCGTTGGTACAGACTTGGCCGTACGCAGATAGCGCGCCACTTCATCGAGCATGATCAGGGCGGGCTTGTCCCCTATCAGATGTTCGAGAAGACTTGTGCCCGGTGCCGTCTTGTCCTGCTCGCTGCGGCGAACCAGCTCATAACCGGCATCGCCGCCCAGTTGATAGGCGATTTCACCCCACAGAGTGTAAGTGGTCACCTCCCCATGGGACAGACCTATTGTCGGATCCAGGTCTGAGCCAACAACGCCAGCCACCTTCACCCCTCCAGGGCTGGGAACCAGTTCCGCCTCGACGAACTGAGGCGGAGGCACAAATCCCCTGGCCACGTGATAGAGGGCAATCAGGTTATGCGTCTTACCGCCTCCAAAGGCGGTTTCCAGGCGGATGATGGCATTATTGGTAGGCTTCGCCCCCGACAGGCGTCCCAAAGCTTCGCTGAGCAAAGCTTTCAATCCGTCGGTAGGATAGGTATTGTCAAAGAATCTCTGGGGGTCTGCATATACAGCCTCAGCACGGCCCTCAATGACATCGCGCAACCGCGCCGCGAAGATCTCTTCCTTTAGCTCGCCAGATAGCACTTCGTCACGGGGCCGACAGGCGTCAAAAATCGATAACATCTCACCCTTCTCCTGGCTCAAGCGCCCGTTCCACGCAGCCGCTCGAGCATTCCTGGCTTCTGGATAAACTGGGGACAAATATCAGCCTATCCTGGCAACTTCCAGACCATGATAGCTTAAGTTACAGGTTCGTGATAATCAAGACGTGCAGCAAACACAACATCCGGCCTGAAAAGCGTTCGAGTATCCTGAAGAAAAGGTCGCACCCAGGTTTCGCCGTTCAAAGAATTCCTTGAAGGCCAGGCCTGCCTCGGAACCGTCAGGATGCCTGTTTAGGACAAGGATACAGCGGGGTGACGATGAGGGCAGCGACTATCCTTCTCGGTCGACCCCGCCCCCTACGCCCAGCGCCACTCCCAGCAAATCTCGCCGATGTGCCAGGCGATGGCGGCCAGCGTGGCCGTGGAGACGATGGGCGGGCGGAACAGGTCTTCCTGCGCGAGAACCTCTAACAGGGCGTCGCGCTTGCCCTGACGGCAGTCCCACAGCAGGCAAACGATCCCTTCGCGCAGACGGGCCACGAAGTGCTCGCGATCCGGGGCGATCTCCAGCCGTTTGGCCAGCGCCGCCAGCGCCCGCGCCCGATACTTCTCATTCCC
>DDBP01000385.1 GCA_002332795.1 Anaerolineales bacterium UBA2029
AGTCTCGGCTGGAGAGAGGGCGAGCCGGGCGCAGCGAGGCCGGGGGTGAGGTAAACTGAAGCGAGCCAGCCTTAACGCTTGCTCTAGCCCTGTCCGCTCTTGACCGCTGCGTGGGGGAAGGGAGCGGGGGGTGAGGGGTGAACGGTGCACAACACGATCCAGGGTATAGTGCCATGTCCGCTTCATCTACGCCGGCTGCTGCTCCTGCTTCTACTGTTCCGCCCGCGCCGGGGCATCGCTCCTGGCGCGAAGTGCTGCGGGTAGGCGGCGTCTTTCTGCGCATCGGCGCGACGGCATTCGGCGGACCGGCGGCGCATATTGCCATCATGCGTCACGAACTGGTCGAGCGCCGCCGCTGGGTCTCCGAGCAGCATTTTCTCGATCTGCTCGGCGCGACCAACCTGATCCCTGGCCCCAATTCCAGCGAAATGACCATGCACATCGGCTATCTGCGGGCTGGTCTGGCAGGGCTGCTGGCAGGCGGTATCGCTTTTGTGCTGCCAGGCATGGTCATCACGCTGATCCTGGCCTGGGTCTATACCCGCTATGGGACGACTCCCGCGGCCAACTGGCTGCTTTATGGCATCAAGCCGGTCATCATTCCGCTGATCGTGGCGGCGCTGTGGAGTCTGGGGCGCAGGGCCGTCACCGGCGCGCTGACGGCGCTGGTCGGAATACTGGCGCTGGCCTTGTACTTCCTGGGCGTCAACTTCGTGATCGTGCTGGTAGCGGGCGGGCTGACGGTTGCGGCAGGTCGTCGCATCAGGCAGAGGGGCGCGTTGCTGCCCTTCCCACTGCTCGGCCTGGGACTGCCCGCCTCAGCCGTCGGAAGCGGCTTCAGCCTGCTGGCCCTGGCCTGGACGTTCTTCAAAATCGGCGCGTTGCTCTACGGCTCTGGCTATGTGCTGTTCGCCTTCATGCACGCGGAACTGGTGGAGCGGCACGCCTGGCTGACTGAGCAGGCGCTGATTGACGCGATCGCGGCGGGCCAGATGACGCCCGGCCCGCTATCCACCACGGCGACCTTTGTCGGCTATCTGCTGGCGGGCGTGCCCGGCGCGATCATCGCCACAGCCGCCTTCTATCTGCCCGCCTTCGTGATCGTGGCGCTCAGCAACCCGCTCATCCCGCGCATCCGCAGCTCAAGATCAGTCTCCAGCCTGCTGGATGGGGTCAATGTGGCGGCGCTGGGCCTGATGGCCGCCGTGACCTGGGAACTGGCGCGCGCGGCTTTTGTGGATGTCTATGCTATACTGCTGGGGGTGCTGGCTGCGCTGTTGCTGTGGCGCTACAGGGTCAGCGCGGCCACCCTGGTGATCCTGGGCGCAGCGGGCGGCCTGTTAAGCGCGCTGCTGTGACCCTGCCCTGCCCAAAAACACCGGACGGACTATCTGGCCTTGCTGGAAGTGAGGGGAAGCAATGCGTCGGTTGCTGGCATTTGTCGGGGGAGTCTTGAGCGGGAGCGCGATCGGGACGGCGCTGGCGCTGCTCTTCGCGCCCTCGTCGGAGCGGAGCATCCCGGCGCGGCTGCGCGCCCGTTACCGGCGGGCGCTGCAGGCTGGCGAGATCGCCGCCGGGCAACGCCGTGCCGAACTCGAAGCGCAACTGGCGGCGCTCACCGGTCGCAAGGCAGAACGCTGACGCGACGGCTGGCCGGTGTTGTTGGCCCTGCCTCAGCGAATGGTGCGGCGGGTGCGCGGATCGGTCAGATCGCGCAGGCCGTCTCCGATGAAGTTGAGCGCCATCACCACGGTGAAGATGGCAATGCCCGGAAACGTGCTCAGCCACCACTGATCGTAATGATCGATCCCGTCGGAGACCATGCGCCCCCACTCCGGCGAAGACGGCTCTGGCCCCAGGCCAAGGAAGCTCAGCCCGGCGAAGATCAGGATGGCGTTGCCGATGTCCAGTGTGGCCATGACCAGTGCCGGAGCCAGACAATTGGGCAGCACCGTCGAGAAGAGAATGCGCGCCGGCGAAGCGCCAATGGCCCGCGCCGAGGTCACATATTCGTTGGACTTGACGCTGATCACCAGGCTGCGCACCACACGGGCATAGTTCGGCCACCACACGATCACCATGGCAATCACCGCGTTGTTGACGCTCGGCCCCAGCGCTGCCGCGATGGCCATGGCCAGGATGATGATGGGAAAGGCCATGAAGATTTCGGTGAAGCGCATCAGCAGTTCGTCCCACACGCCGCCAATGTAACCGGCCAGCGCCCCAAAGAGGGTGCCGATGATCGTGGCACTGGTGATCACCAGCAGGCCCGCCGGTAGCGAGGTGCGCCCGCCGTAGAGCACGCGCGAGAGCACGTCGCGGCCAAGCTGATCCGTCCCAAAAAGATGACGCTCGCTCGGCCCTTGCAGGCGCTCCATCACATTCTGACGCAAGGGGTCGGCGGGGGCGATGTGCGCTGCGCCCAGCGAGATCAACACCCAGGCCAGACAGATGATCAGGCCCACCACCATCAGCGGATTTTGCCGTGCCCGGTTGCGAATGACACGCCAGTTGTTGTCCGACAGTCTCATGCCTGACGCAGCCTCGGATCGAGCCAGTAGTACAGAATGTCCACGATCAGGTTCATCACCACGAAGATGATGGCGGTCAACATGCTCACGCCCATGAGCACGGGGAAGTCGAGCGTGCGGGCGGCGTTGTAGGCGTAACGCCCGATGCCTTCCCAGGCGAAGATGGTCTCGGTGAGCACTGCCCCCGATAGCAGGTTGCCGTAGGACAGGCCGATGATGGTCACCACCGGCATCAGCGCGTTGCGCAGGCCGTGCCGGACGATCACCGTCCGCTCGCGCAGGCCCTTGCTGCGCGCCGTGTTCATGTACTCCATCGAGAGCACTTCCAGCATCGAGGAGCGCGTGATGCGGGTGATCAGTCCGGCAGAATACGCGCCCAGCACCAGCGACGGCAGGATCAGGTGTTCCAGCGCGTTGCGGAAGGTGCGCCAGTCGCCAGCCAGCAGGCTATCTACCGTATACAGGCCGGTGACGTGAGGGGGCGGCGGAATCCGGGCATCCAGACGGCCTGGTCCCGGCACGACTCCCCAGCGCAGATACAGCAGGATCAGGCCGACCAGCGCCAGCCAGAAGACAGGCGCGCTCACCCCGATCAGCGAGAGGACACGGACAATGAAGTCTATGGGGCGGTTGCGCCACACCGCTGAAATTACCCCAAAGGCAACCCCTGCCACCAGGCTGACCAGAATGCCGAACGTCGCCAGTTCGATGGTGGCGGGCAGGAAGCGCTGCAATTCGTCGCTGACCGGGCGGCGGCTGCGAATGGACGTGCCCAGGTCGCCCTGCAGCACGTTCGACAGATAGGTCAGGTACTGCACGTGCAGTGGCTCGTCCAGGCCCCACTTCTGCCGGAAGGCAGCCACGATCTCCGGGTCGGCGGCGGCGCGCTCGCCGAGATTGGCGGCGGTGGGGTCGGCGGGGATGGCGTGCGAGATGAGGAAAGCGACCAGCGAGATACCAACCAGGAGAGGAATCATCAACAGCAGGCGGCGTGCCAGAAACTGGTAGAGCGACATGCGGCCCTCTGAGTCTCAGAAAATCAGGCGGCGGGATTCCGGCCACGAGATCCCGCCGCCGACAGGTCATACCACGCGGTTACCGATACAGCAGCGTCAGGTCTACGCGCCACTGCCCGTTGTAGGCGAAGCCCTTCAGGTCGCTGCGGAAGGCGAAGTGCACGCCCGGCTGGAACAGCGGCACGAACGGGCCGTTCTGCTGTTCGTAAAGCTGAATCTGGCGGAACAGCTCGTTGCGCTTGGCGGCGTCGGTTTCGACCTTCACGGCGTCGCGCAAGGCCAGGATTTCGGGATCGGCGTTTTCGTCCGTCCAGTTGGCGCGCTTACCGACCACGCCGCCTGGCAGGAACTCCACGTAGTCCAGCGTATCCTGATAGTCGGGGTTCCACAGCCACAGGCTAAAGCCCTGCCTGCCGCCCCGGTACGCTTCCAGCGACATCTGGAATTCTTGCGGCACCAGATTGACCTTGATCCCCACTTCGGCCAGGTCGGCCTGCACCTTCTGGGCGACCACGTTGAAGTCCGTGCCGATGTAGTTCCAGTCCGGATATTCCAGGTTGATTTCGAAGCCGTCCGGATAGCCTGCCTCGGCCAGCAGGCTGCGCGCCATGTCGAGATCGCGCGGCAACGCCTCAGACGGGTCGAGCGCGCCGGCAAAGCCGATGGGCACCATCGCCGCGGGGGTGTTGGCACCCTTGCCGCTGAGGATGCGCAGTTCCTCGTAGTTCATGGCGTAGCGGATGGCGCGCTGCACCAACCGGTTGCTGACTGGCCCGCCGATGGCCGGGTCCTGGTTGCACAGCAGGAAGATCAGGGTATCGCTCTGCGTGGAGAAAACCTCGATATCCGGATTGGCCTCAAAGGCGGGCACCTGGTCGGCGATCACGTCCATGGCGATGTCAATATCGCCTGCTTCCAGGGCCAGCTTCTGGGTAGAAGTCTCCGGCAGGTTGCGGATGATGATGCGGTCGAAGTAGGGCGGTTCGCCCCAGTAGTTGGGGTTGCGCACCAGCACCGTCTGCACCGTCGGATCGTAGCTTTCGACCATGTAGGGGCCAGTGCCCGCCGAATGCGACATCAGCCATTCTTCGGCGGTATCCGTCTCCGCGGCGTCGGGGGCGTCCGTGCCGCCGTGTGCCCGCACCTCGTCGGCGTTGAGGACAGAGAAGGCATCGAAGATCAGCTTGGCCAGGATGGCCGGGTCGGGCTGCGAGAGCGTCAGCACGACGGTCAGGTCGTCCGCCGCCTCCACGCTGGCGATGGTGTCGGCCAGGAAGGACGGGTTGCCCTTCAGGTTCTTCATGCGGTTGAAGCTGAAGACCACATCCTCGGCGGTCAGCGGATCGCCGTTGGAGAACACCACATCGTCGCGCAGCTTGAAAGTATAGACCAGGCCGTCCTCAGAGATTTCCCAGCTTTCGGCCAGGTTCGGCAGAATCTCGCTCACCGAGTCCGAGGGGAAGGTGACCAGTGTGTCGTAGACGGAGTGATGGATCAGCGACCCGCCCGGTTCATAGGCCCGGCTGGGGTCCAACGACTTGTAGTCCTCCGAAAGACCAACGACCAGAACCTTTTCTTCGCCCTGAGCGCTGATGGAACCCATCGCCGTCAGGCTCAACACAACGACCAGTAACAAAACTAACAAGCGGCGCATATTTCCCTCCTTGAAATAAATGCCCGCTGCATGGTGAAGACCACGTTGACCGGCAAGACGATCGGGAACGGTTGGCCGTTGAAACAAATCCTTATACCAACCAGAGTCTCGGAAGATGCCCGGTTGTTCCGGTCTGAGATACTTTCAATATAGTATGTCCAGACCCGTTACGCAACCATCCTGGCGGGTCGTCTCTTGTATGTTTTGCACAATCCTTCGCGAGCGCAGGGGGCAGGAATTCACCACAGAATGCAAGGCGCGCCAGCGCCGGG
>DDBP01000281.1 GCA_002332795.1 Anaerolineales bacterium UBA2029
AGCTTGGGCCAGAAGGACTGTATGCGCGTCAGGTCGCGCAGACCAGCCAGCGAGCGATCGCCGCGCCACCAGTCGGCTGCCGCGTCGCGAATGCTCTCGCCCTTGAAGTAGACGGTGTTGTGGGGTTGCAGGATGGCCCCGGCCAGTTCTTTCAACCGGTGTGCAGCCCACCCTGCCGGATCGTCGAAGATATGCTGGCGGACGCGCTCGCGCAGCACCTCGTCGCGCTGATCGTCCCGCTCCGGATCGATCCCCAGCCGTTCGTCCACCTCCTGCGGCGACGCCTTGCCCGTCGCGCCCTGGTAGACGAAGCCCAGCAGCCCGTCTCCGCCAATTACCAGCCGTTGCCACACGATCAGGTTGTAGACCGTCCAGGTCGAGATCAGCGCGGCATAGCTGATCAGCAGCGTCAGCGCGGGCCGTGCCCAATCCCGACGACGAGTCAGCAGCAGGTGCGCGATCAGCAGCAAGGGGAAGAGCAGGAAGACGGCGCGGGTCAGCGTCGCCAGCGCCAGCAACGCGCCCGCCCCGACGTAGTCCCGCGTGCGCCCTGCCTCCTGCGCCAGCACATACGCCATCAGGCCAGCGACGATCAGCGTCAGGAAGACGCTCTCGGTGATCAGGTTGCCCGCTTCGACAATCAGCGCCGGGCTGATGGCAGTCACCAGTCCCGCGTACCAGCCCGCCCGCGCCGAAAAGAGCCGTCGCCCCAGGAGTGTCACGCACGCCACCAGTGCCGCCCCCAGGAATGCCTGGATCGTGCGCAGAGTCTGCATCTCGGCGTCGTTGTAGGCGCGGCCTTCGCTGGGGCCGCCGGGGACGAGAACCTGCACCGTACCGACCAGCAACAGATAGAGCGGGGGCGTCTGCAAGGGGCCGGCGGTCTTGCCCGTGCTGACCAGGTCGCGCCCGTTCTGCATGTACCAGTTGGTGTCGCCTCCCTCGAAGCGTGGCGCAGGGTCGAGCACCCACACAAAGAGCAGGCGCAGGATGAGCGCCAGCAGGGCCAGCGCCAGGATCGGGCGTCTGGAAAGAGGCGATAGGGATGAGCGGGGGGTTCTCACGGTATAATAGCCGCCGTTCGGTGCACACCGGGCGCGCCGTTTATACCGTGACACAGCGGGACAGGCAACCATGAGCAGCCGTCGAGACGCTTCGGCGTGGAAGAGCGGGATTCACCACAGAGAACACAGAGGGCACGGAGAACCCCCTGCTCTCTCTTCTCTGCGATCTCTGCGTCCCCGCGGTTCAAAAGAAATCACCGCCCGCTTCGACGCCCTGACCAGGCGACGCGGCTTCTGGCCGCTGCTGATCGCGGCGCTGGCGCTGCTGCCACGCCTGGTCTTCTGGGCGATCAGCAGGCACCCCGGCCTGTGGGACCCCAGCGAGTACTACAACCTGGCCGTCAATCTGCACCGGGGGCGGGGCTTCACGCTCGACTACATCTGGAGCTTCGCCAATCACCCCGCCGCGGTGACGCACCCGCTCGATCACTGGTTGCCGCTGCCGGGTGTGCTGGCCGCCGGAGGCTTTGCCCTCTTCGGCGAGAGCGTACAGGCGGCGCTGCTGCCGTTCGTGTTGCTGGGCGTCTTGCAGAGCCTGCTGGTCTACTGGTTCGCGCGACGCATCGGCAGCAGCCGCGACGTAGCCGTCTTCGCCGCCCTGGCGACAGCCTGGACGCCCTGGTTGTTCCTTTCCTCGTTGCACACGGATACCACCACGCCCTTCGGCGTGTGCGCGTTCGGGGCGCTGGCAGCGGCCTACCTGGGCACGCGCGAGGGTGGGCGCTGGTGGTGGCTCGCCGGCGCGCTGACCGGCCTGGCCACCCTGACGCGCAACGACGGTCCCATGCTGATCGTCGCCGGTTTGCCGGGCGCGGGCTGGCTGGCCTGGCGCAACGGAACCCGTCTGCCCTGGCGACACCTGCTGGGCGGCGGCGCGCTGTTGCTGCTGGTGCTGCTGCCCTGGATCGTCCGCAATCAGGCGGAACTCGGCACGCCCTGGCCGCGCAGCACGGCGAACGCACTCTTCGTCACCGAGCACGAGGACTTCTACGCCTATTCCAAGGAAATCAGCCTGCAGACCTATCTCGATCAGGGGCCGCGGGTCATCCTGGGCAAGATCGCTTTCGAACTGGCGGCGGGCGTCAAGCTGATGATCACCCTGGTCGAGCTGATCTTTCCGGTCGCCATCCTGGGTGGTTTCCTGGACGCCTGGGCGACGCGGGGGCAACCGTCCGCCCGCGATCTGGGGCCGTTCCTGCCCGTGCTGCTGTTCGTAGCGCTGACCTGGCTGGCCTATGGCATCTTCATGCCCTACCTGAGCCAGGGGGGGAGCTTCAAGAAGGCGTATCTGGCAGCCATCCCGTTCTTGCTGATCTTCGGTGCGCAGACCGTCGAGCGCTACGTCCGCCCGCGCCCGGCGTTGTTACTGACAGGAGCGCTGACGCTGGCCCTGCTGCTGGCCAATGCCGTCGAACTGACCCGCGCCGATTTCAAGCTCAACAATGCGCAGCGGGCCATGTACGAGGACGTAAAGATGACCCTCGACCGGTTGCAGGCGGAGGAAGGACGCGAGATCATCGTCATGACGCGCGATCCCTGGTCGGTCAATCTGGTGACGGGCTACCGCGCGGTGATGGTGCCCAACGAGCCGCTCGACGTGATCCTGGAGGTCGCGGACCGCTACGGCGTGACGCACATCCTGGCTCCTGTCCCGCGCGCGGCGATCACGGCCATTGACCGGGGTGAGGCGTCGCACCCGCGCCTGGCCCGCGTTGCCGAGTTGCCGCAACACCGGATGCACTTTTACCGCATTGTGCCGGAGGGTGAGCGGTGAGGAGTTGTCAGTGATCAGTTGTCAGTGATCAGTTGTCAGTTTGTAGTTTGTAGTTTGCAGTGAGCAGTCCCTGTGTTCGGTGGGCGCGAGGTCCTGGCCCGCTGCACACTGTCAACGGATCACTGAAAACTGATTACTGAAAACTGATCACCGAGCACTGATCACTCCCGATCTATCTATGTCGAGGGGGAAAACGCCCATGCTCATCCGCGAACCGATGGTGCAGGCCACGCACTTCTATCTGCGCGAGACGCCGGACGACAGCGACGCCCGTCGCCGCGAACGCCACGAAGCGTTTGCCAGCGACGTGCGCCATCACCTGGAAGCGTTGGCCGGCTGGCTGGCGCTGCCCGCCCCGGCGCTACCGCCGCTGCCGCTCTGGCAGGGCGCGCCGCCGGACGAGCCACGTCTGTTGCTGGCACCAGAACCGTTGCGCGGCCTGTCCAATGCCACGGCTGCGCTGTGCGCCTATGCGCTGCGCAACATGTTCGTGCTGCGCCTGACGGTGACCCGTGCTGGTGAGCACGATCAAGGGGCGTGGGCGCTGCTCGACGACGTGCTCAACCGCCCTCCGCACACGCCGTCCTGGCTCTCCATGACGCGCTACTGGTGCGGTATCGCCCCCCGCCTGCCAGAAGACCTGGAACAGGGGGGCATCAAGACGCATTTCGGCGTGCTGAGCCTGGGCGAAGGCGAGCAGCCGCACGTGCTGGTCTATCCGGATGCGCGCACGCAGGCTCGCGCCGAGTGGTTCCTGAGTCAGCAGGCGCTGCAACTGGACTGGTACCCGGTGATGGCCCGTTACCGGCTGGACACGTACTCCGATCACGCTTCGCGGGTGGCGCGTCAGCAACAGGCCGCGCTGGATCGCGTGCTGCGGGCTGCGCAGACCTGGGGGCCAGCCAGCAATCTGACCGGCAGGAACGCGCTCGTCCCCCTGCAGGTGGAGCTGGACGCGCTGGAGAGCACCTACCGCGACGTGCTGGCCGATCTGACACAGACGCATGCTACCGCCCACGAGTTACGCGCCCTGGCCGCCGAATATCGGCTGGCGTTGATGCGCAGTGGGTTATGGGACAGCGCGCCTTCTGTCTGGGAGGCGCGCGCCCAGCGCCTGGAACTGATGCACGCTCAGGTAGAAGCCGACCTGCACTACGTCGAGGATGCCCTGCAACGCCTGGACCTGGCCTTCCGCATGCTCAACACGCGGGCGGCGCTGCTGCAAAACGAACGCGAGCGCCTGCTGATGGGGCTGATTGCGTTGATCGGGCTGGCGCTGCTGGCTGTGCTGGTCGTGGACACCGACCCGGTACGCCTGGTGCTGCGACTGGCGGTACTGACGGTGCTCGCGCTGGCGGGTTGGTGGGGCTGGCAGCGCTGGTCGCGGCGGGGGGAAAAGAGTCAGGAGTCTTGAGTGGCGAGTCTTTAGCTCCGCGCCGGAGAGGGGCGGACAGCCATTGAGCGCCTCTCAGACAGGAGGCTGTCCTTAACTTTACCTCACCCCCGCTCGGCGCTGACGCATCTCGCTGCCATGCATGGAGAGGGACAAGCCGAGCGCAGCAAGGCTGGGGGTGAGGTAAACTGCCACTCATCCCGCGCTGACCTTGCCCCGCGATGGAGCAAAGGATGAGGGGCCAGGGGAGCGCTGAGCGCCCCCTGACAAAAGCTCCGCTGTGAAATGAGAAAACAATCAGGGTGAGAGCGGCGTCAGCGACACCCGATAGCGGGCTGGTTCGGTGGTCACCGGAGCCAGGCCGGACACCACCAGCACCGCCTGGCTGGACGTCCCTTCCAGGCTAATCTCCCATTCGCCCTGCGGCGCATCGCCTGCGCCGAGCAGCCGTGTCACCGGCGATCCAGACGAAGGTTGCACCAGCAGCACCAGGAATTCCTGGGGCAGGACGTTGTCGGTGCGCAGCCACCCTTCGCTGAACCAGCCGCCGTCGCTGTGCTCCATGTCGTCGGCATAGCCGATCTCCGGGATACTGAGGTCGTCGAGCAGGAAGCCTGGCTGCGTGACAGCGTCGTCGGTGATGTACTCGAAGCGCAGCAGAATCTCCTGACCGGCATAGGCCGACAGATCGATCGCCTCTTCGACCCAGCCGCCGCTCTCGCCCGTGTAGCCGGGACCATAGGCGTTGCCGTGCGGGTCGTGGGTAGTGGTACGCGGCGAGGCCAGCGGTGTCCAGGTCGCGCCGCCGTCGGTCGAAACCATCACGTAGGCGTAATCCCACAGGTTCTCGATCTGATACCACGTCCAGAAGCGCAGTGTGGCTTTCTCCACGCCGCGCAGGTCGAAAGCGCGCGTCAGGCGCGAGTCGCTGTCGTCGGCGCGGTTCGACCACCACATCATGCGCCCGCTGTGCGCGTTCACCGGCACAATACCCACGGTGCTGTCCCCGCTGAAGCTCAACCGGAAGCGTCCCTCCGGCAGCGCCAGGTAGTGCGCGCCCCACTGCGGCGCTGTGGCTGCGCGCGGCGTGCCCGGCGCAAGCGTTGTCGTGATCGTCGCTGATGGCAGGCCTGCCAGGTCAGGCAGCGTGTAGGCATAGCGCCCGTCGCCGACTGCGGGGTCCTGCAACAGGTTGGTCACCAGCCAGTCGGCGAACAGGTCTACCACGGTCACCGGAGCGCCAGTGAGCGGGTCGGTCGCGCCAATCTGCGCCAGGGTCTCGTCCACGCTGGTCAGGCCGTTGGCCGGATCGCGCACCAGCGTCGTCGTGGCCCGCTCGCCGTAACGCTGATAGAAATAGGCTGCGAACAGGAACGACGCGCCATAGTGAGCGCCGCGCTGTCCGCTCGCCTCCGGCCAGGCGTTCAGTTGCAGCGCCGGATCGTTCAGAAAGAGATAGGCGAAGTTACTCATGCCATAGCCGGTGAGCAGCGTCGCCAGTTCCGACAGGCCCTCATTCAACCAGGTGTCCTCGTTACGATCCACGTACCAGTGCACCATGTGCTGGAATTCGTGCGCCAGCACTCCCTCGTAATAGTCGCTGCCGATCGTCCCGTTCATGGTGTCCAGGTTGACGTAGAACATCTCGTGCTCGTTGGAGTAGGGCACGGCAGCCGCCGGATAGGAACTGGAGCTGCCGAAATAGGCGGCCACCCAGTTGCCCAGGCGCGTGGCGTGCAACACGTACAGGTGCGGATCACCGTCTATGCCGGGCGACCATTCGCTGCCGAACACCTCGTGAATGCGCGGGCGGATGATCCGTTCGAACGCCTCCGCCGAGCGCTGAATGGACACCGGGTCTACCTGCTGCCCGACTTCGACGAACATGTACACATGGGGTGTCTTATAGACCAGTTCCGCGTCTACCTGGAAGGCGTAGTCTTCGTCCAGGTTGTCCGCCCAGAAGGTGATCACGCTGCCCAGGGGCAATTCGGGTGGCGGCTCCGTCGGCGGCTGCGGAATGGCGGTCAGGCCGAGCAGGCGGCGCGCCAGGTCAATGCGATCGCGCGGGGGAATGAGGGTGTTGCCCAGGCCCGCCGACGGCGCGGTGCCGGGCGACTGCGCGACCGGCGTTGGCGCAGGGGTGAGCGATTGCGCGGCCCCCGCCAATGGCATCGCCGGGACAGCGCCTAACAGCGCCCCGCCCGCGAGCAGGACGATCGCGAACCAGGAGAAGAACCGGACGGCAAGTCGCATGCGCACAGGTACATCCTTCTGAAAAAGCAGGCATCATCCTGACACAGTTTTAACCGATGCCCCTGCTCTGCGCCCAATCGCCAGGTGCGCGGTGAGTCGATTCGCGCTGCCCTCCTGGATGGGGGCACTCCTCAGACGATTCGCAGCGAACTCTCACGGGGCGTTAACCTTTCAATGTTACAATCAAAAATCGGGAGCGCTTTCGTCTCCTCTATTGTGTTCCAGCGAACCGGGCCAGTCGTCCACCATGAGTATCCGCACGCGCCTGACTTTTCTCTACGCCAGCCTGCTTGCCATCGCCATGCTGATGTTCAGCGCGGCGACTCTGAGCGTGTTGAGCTGGACGCTGCGCCGTCAGGTGGACGAGGCGCTGCTGAAAGCGGCCAGCGACGTGCATCTCGAAGCGGTGCTGGGAGCCGTTCCGCCCGCTTCCGACAACGCCTTGCTGAGCGAGCTGGCCCGGATGCGCGCCAACACCCTGGATACGCCCGGCGTCTTCGTGCAAATCTGGCTGCGTGACCCGCAGACGGGACGCCCCATCCTGCACGACTATTCCTGGAGTCTGATGGGGCTGGGACTGACCAGCCCGCTCGACCCGAACGCGCTGGGCGCTTCCGTAGAAATCCGCCGTGATGTCACGCTCAACGGGCATCATATGCGCGTGGTCTCGATTCCTCTGGAGATCAACGGTGAACTGCGCGGCACCATTCAGACGGCGCAGTCGTTGCGCACGGTAGATGCCGCCGTGGATCGCCTGCTGAAAATCATGCTGATCGGTGGTGCGCTGACCATGCTGGCTGCCCTGCTCATCGGCGATTATCTCACCCGCCGCGCTCTGCAACCCATTGACACCATCGCCCAGACAGCCCAACAGATTACTGCCGCCGACGACCTTAGCCGGCGTATCCCCTACAACGGCCCGCCGGACGAACTGGGGCAGCTCACGCAGACCTTCAACGAGACGCTGGAACGGCTGGAGCGGCTTTTCAATGTGCAGCGGCGTTTCGTGGCCGATGTCTCGCACGAGATGCGCACCCCCCTGACCACCATTCGCGGCAACCTGGACCTGATGCGCCGTTTCGGCTACGACGAGGAAGCAGTCGAGGCCATTGACAGCGAAGCCCGCCGCATGTCGCGCCTGGTAGAAGACTTGCTGCTGCTGGCCAAGGCCGACGCGGGACGTCTGCCGCTGGAGCGGCAGGTAGTGGATGTGGACGCCATTGTGGTGGAAGTGTTCAATCAGGCCCGCGTGCTGTCCAATGGCGTCAAGGTGGCCCTGGGGCAGATTGACACGGCGCGTGTCCTGGGCGACCCCGACCGACTCAAACAACTGCTGCTCAACCTGGTCTCCAACGGCCTGAAGTACACGCCGGAGGGCGGCACGGTCACGCTGTCCGTGCAGCGCCAGGAGCATACCGTCGCCATCAGCGTGGCCGATACGGGCATTGGCATCCCCGCCGAAGACCTGCCGCACATCTTCGACCGCTTCTACCGCGTGGACAAGGCCCGTTCGCGCGCGCAAGGCGGCACGGGCCTGGGGCTTTCCATCGCCAGGTGGCTGGCCGAAGCGCACGGCGGGCACATCTCCGTCACCAGCGAGGTGGGCAAAGGCTCGGTCTTCACCGTCACCCTGCCTCTGGTGTCCGATCATCAGCAGCGTTCCTCCATCCGCGACACACTTCCCAACCTGCGCCCGGTGCGGCTGCCGCGCTCGCACTGAGCACTGCCGGATTCTAAGGAGCTTCTTAGACTGGCGTTACACAGTTTTTACATTTCTGCGTTCAGAATCAGAATGTGTGCATCACGACGCTGACAGGTACGCTATCAGGAGATGATGGCTATGTTGAAACGTGTTCTGCTGATGAGCCTGATCGCTGTGATGGTCGTCAGTGCCATGGGGCTGCTGACGGTGAGCGGTGCCTGGCATGTGCCCGCCTCTATCGTGCGGGCGCAGACGGAAGGCAAAGCCTGGCTGGGAGTCTCGGTCGCCGACACAAAGGATGGCGTCACGGTGCGTCAGGTGGTCTCTGGCTCGCCGGCTGACGAGGCCGGTCTGCGCCCTGGCGACGTGATCGAGGCGGTGGACGGGACGGCCATCGAAACAGCGCAGCAGTTGGTGGAAGTCATTGGCGATCATGCGCCCGGCGATGAGATCGTGCTGACCGTCTCCTGGCGTGGCGATTCCCGCGACGTGACGGTGACGCTGGGGACGCAGCCGGAGAAACCCGCCGTCGAAGTCCGGCCCGGCGCGGGGGCGATGTGGCGCGGCATGATGAACCTGATGGGCGTGGAACTGGAAGTGACCAACGAGGGTCTGCGCATCAAGTCCATTGACCCCGATTCGCCGCTGGCCGACGTGGGCTTTCAGGAAGGGGACGTGATCACCGCCATCAACGGTGAGAAGATCGACACGACGATGCCCCGCCTGATGCTGCGCCTGTTCCGCTTCGACGAGCCGATCGTCTTCACTGTGCAGCGCGATGGCGAGGAAGTGGAGATCACCGTTGATCCGGCGGACCTGGCCGGGCAGTATCTGCCGGAGATCACGCCGGTGCGCCCGACTCAACTGGGCGTCTCCTTCCAGAACATTGACGCCGATCTGGCCGCAGAGAAAGACCTGCCGGTGACCGAAGGCGCGCTGATCGTCGAGGTCTTCGAGGACACGCCCGCGGCCAAGGCTGGCCTGCAGGCCGGTGACATCGTGATGGCCGTGGACGGCGAGCCGGTAGACGAAGAACACACTCTGCGCGACCGTCTGGCCGCCTATGAAGAGGGCGACGTCGTGACGCTGACCGTGTGGCGTGGCGATGAGGAACTGTCGGTGGAAGTGACGCTCGGCCCGCGTGGGCCAGAAGTCCTGGGCTGGACGATCCCCGACCTGCCCAATATGCCTGGGATGTGGGAGTTTCACGGGGGCAACATGCCTGGCGGGATGCGCAACTTCCGCTTCGGCTTCGGGGATGACCTGAAGAACTTCCTGGAGCAGCACCCGCGCCTGCGCGACTTCTTCAACGGGCTGGACAGCGAAGACCTGTTCGACTTCGACATCCCCGAAGTGCAGCCGACCGTCCCTGGTCAGTCGGCGTGAGCAATTGCCGGGACGTGTAAGTGAGCGATCCTCAATAGGGGCGGGTTTCGAGACCCGCCCCTGTGCATTCTGGCGCGGACGAGGGCCATCCGTCGCGCCAAGGTTATTTCCAGTTTAGAGAGCGCAGAGGCCACAGAGCAGATCACAGAGTTTCCCCTCTGCATCCCTGGCGTCTCTGCGGTTCAAAACCGCTGCCCCAAAGCTGAAATGCCCCGAAGCAGGGGATCAAACGGCCCCCAACCTGCAATTCGCAATCCGCAATCCGCAATTTCTTCGGCGTCTCTGCGGTTCAAAACCGCTGCCCCAAAACTGAAATGCCCCCGAAGCAGGGGATCAAACGGCCCTCAACCCGCAATTCGCAATCCGCAATCCGCAATTTCTTCGGCGTCTCTGCGGTTCAAAACCGCTGCCCCAAAACTGAAATGCCCCCTTCGTTACGCCGGTTTGACGCACACCGCCACGAAGTGCTCGGCGCAGGCGGCGGGCAGGGTGCGCGCCAGAGCGACGTTCAGCCGAAACAACAGCGGGTGGAAGGCAAAATAGGTAGGGTCTTCGACGGCGCGGAAGGTATCCAGGGCCAGGCCGCTTTGCTCCGCCAGCGCCCTGATCTGACGGCGCGTGTTGGCGCGGTAGACCACTGGAAAGGCGTCTTCCTCGGCACGCCCGTAGAGGCGGGGCACCAGCCAGTGTTGCAGAGGGCGCAGCGTCCGGTTGAGCAGCGCCGGCAGGCTGTATGCGCCGGGGGCCAGCATCACGAAGGCACCCCCCGGACGCAATACGCGGGCCACCTCGCGGAAGGCGTCGAGCGGCTGCGGCAAGTGCTCCAGCACCCAACTGGCCAGCACCAGGTCTACGCTGCGGGCGGGCAGGGGGAGGGCGTCGGCGGAGGCAACGGCGCGAGGCAGGTCGGGCAGGCGATGCTCGACCAGCGAGCGGTGATCCGGATCGAATCCCAGTGGATGTTCGATGGCCGCGCCGAGTTGTTCCAACACACCGCCACGCCCACAGCCCAAGTCGAGCACGCGCATCCCCGGCCTCAGCCGCGCGCGAATTTCCGCTTCGTAGACAGCCGTGGCAGGCCGCCAGCCGGGGCGCATCTGCGCGTAGCGGGTACGGTAGGCATTCTGCCGATCCAGTGAGAGCGGCATCGTCTCTTCGTCCTGCCGCGCCGCCCGCTCAGCGGACGATCACGCGGCTGCCTTCTGGCGTCTTGTTGACCACGATCTGTACGGGGAACGCCTCGCGCAGCTCTTCCATGTGCGTGATCACCAGCACCAGGTCGAACTGATCCTGAATGGCGGTGATCGCCTCCACCAGGCGTTGTCGCCCCTCGTCGTCCTGGGTGCCGAAGCCCTCGTCAATGAACAGAGTGCGCAGTTGCGCGCCCGCCCGCCGCGCCAGCATCTGACTGAGTGCCACGCGGATGGCGAAGTTGACGCGGAACGCCTCCCCGCCCGAATACAGGTCGTAGCTGCGCGTGCCCAGTTCGTCGCTGATCAGGATATCCAGCGTCTCAATGGCACCGCCGCCCTTCTTTTCGCGCTGTGTATCGAAGCGCACATGCATCCGCCCGCCGGTCATGCGGGTCAGCAGGTTGTTGGCGGCATCTTCCAGTTCGGGGATGGCGGCTTCAATGATCATGGCGGGCACGCCGTTCTTGCCGAAGGCGTCGCGCAGTTGTTCGTAGAGCGACTGCTCCAGCTTCTGTTCTTCGCAGCGCCTTTCCAGGTCGGCTTTGCGCTGACGGGCCGCCTCCAGGGCGGCGAGTTTCTGCTGCACGCGGACGACAGCGGCCTGAGCGCTCATCTCGGCGGTGCGGCACTCGCGCAGTTCCTGTTCGCGCCGCCGCGCCTCTTCGACCTGCCCCTTGAGCACTTCAATCTCGGCGCGGGCAGCGTCGGCTTCGCGACGCTCGTCGGCCAGCGCCGCCTGCCAGCGGACGCGACGTTCTTCTGCTGCGGCCAGTGCCCGCTCGACCTCCGGCAACTGTCGCAGGGCGTTGTCCAGTTCGCGGTGACGCTGCTCGTAGACACTGTAAGCGGTCAGGGTCTCGCGGGCGGCGGTGTGTGCGTCGGAGTCGTAACCCAGCGTGTCAATCTGCGCCTGGACTTCGCGGCGCTGCGCCAGCAACTCCTGGGCGAAGTCTTGCGCGGTCAACGTTGCCTCGACGCTTTCCAGGGCCAGGCGTTCGTCCCGCAGCGCATCGGTGGCGTTCTGCGCCGCTTCGATGGCCGCTTCGAGCCGGGCTGCGCGGTCGCGCAGGGCTTTCAGGCCGCGCAACTCGACTTCCAGCCGCTTGAGTTCGGCCTCGCCCGCCTTGCGCTCTTCTTCGATCTGCTCACGGCGGGCTTTCTTTGCCAGGTACTCATCGCGACGGCTTTCTCCCTCGGCGACGATTTCCGCCAGCACCGCCGCTTTGTGCTGCTCATCGAGCGGCTGACCGCACAGCGGGCAGGTTGCTTCGGCAGCTTCTAGCTGAGTCTGGCGCGCTTTGAGCTGCTGCATTTCCTTGTACAGGGCCTCGTTGGTCGCCCGCAGTTCGACGTCTTCTTGCGCCAGAGCATTGAGCTTGTTACGCAATTCGTCGCGACGGGTTTCTTCGGCCTCCAGCCGCGCGATCTCCAGCCGCAGATCGGCCAGATCGGCCTGCAGGGGACTGAGTTCGGCGGCTTCTTTTTCGGCCTGAGCGATGCGATCGCGGTGCACGCGCGCCTGCGCTTCCAGTTCGGCACGACGCTGCTGAATGTCCCGGTCAATCTGCGCCAGCCGATCTTTGAGTCCGCTGAGCGCCTGCAACTTCTCGCCGAGGGCCTGATCGGTCTCGCGGGCCGTCTGCAGGCGACGGTAGCCCTCTTCGATCGCCTCGCGCTCGGCGATGATGCCCGCCAGCGTCTCGCGCTGTTGCCGATAGCGTGCGACTTCGCTCTCGGTCTCCGCCAGGTCGCGCTCGCGTTGCTGAATGCGGAGTTCGGCCTGTGTCAGTCGCGCCCTGGCCGCTTCCATCTGCGCTTCGGCACTGGCGACCTCGGCGTAGCGGGCTTCGGCCTCGGCACTGCGCTGCTGAGCGTCGGCCAGGGTCTGTTCGGCCAGCGCCAGATCGCGCTGCAGAGCGGGTTCTTCTGCCTCCTGGCGGGTGATCTCTTCAATCTCGCGGCTAAAGAGGTCAATGTTGTGCTTGATCAGGCGCAGGCGCTCTTTGGCCTGCTCCTCATAGACGGCCCACTGCTCCAGGCCCAGGATGTCGGCGAGCAGTTGCTTGCGCTCGTGCGGCTGCGCCACGGTGAACAGGTCGGCGCGGCCCTGTTGCAGGAAGGCCGAGTGCACGAAGGTGTTGTATTCCAGGCGCAGCAATTCGGCGATGCGCTTGTTCGTCTCGCGCACCGCGGGCGCGCTGATGGGGGACCACTGCCCTGTGTCCGGGTCTTTTATGAACAGGTCGAGCGTGCTGCGCCCGCCCGACTTGCCTTTCTGTCGTTTGCGCACTACGCGGTAGAGATCGTGTCCCTGCACGAAGTCGAGCTGCACCAGCATTTCGCTCTGCCCCTGATGAATCAGCTCGTCGTCGGAGGCGCGCGCCTTGCCCCACAGCGCCCAGGTGATGGCGTCGAGCAGGGTGGACTTGCCCGCGCCATTGGGGCCAGAGAGACAGGCCAGGTGGACCCCCTCGAAATAGATGGGATCGGGCTGACGATAGGCCAGGAAATTGCGTATTTCCAACCGCTTCGGAAGCATCTTCCCCACACCTTCATAAAGGGTTGTCAGTTATCAGTTGTCAGTTGTCAGTTATCAGTTGTCAGTTATCAGTTGTCAGTTGTCAGTTATCAGTTGTCAGTTATCAGTTGTTAGTTGTCAGTTGTGAGTTGAGAGTCATGAGTTAAGGGTTGCGAGTGATCGGTTGGCAGGGATCAGGTCAGACTGTATCCGCGCCGCTCTCCACGTCGCGCCCCATCTCGTACCCGGCGAACAGAGCGCGGGCGCGGTCGAGCAGCAGCGCGATCCGTTCTGGGGGCACGTCTTTGGTCTGCAGGTAGCGTTCCAGCAACTCTTCCGGCGTCAACCCTTCCGGCGAGAGACCCAGGCGCAGTCGCGCCGGACGTTCGACCTGCCGCTGAATGGCGGCGACGTGATTGGCACCGGCATCCTTGAGCGCCTGGAAGATGTCGCGCTCGCGCAGCAAGAGATCGGCTTCCGGATCGGCGGTGATCTGCACCCGCACGACCGCTTCCGACAGCTCGTGCCGGGCGATGGCGTCGAGCACGGCGCGGGTGGGGTCGCCGGAGCCGCGCACGTCCACGCGCAGGGTGACAAAGGGGCGCGCGCTCACAGGCACGAACCGCCAGCTTGTCGCGCCGCGCGTCAGTTCCACCCACACAAAGCCTTTGTCTTCGGCTTCCTCGCCGAAGTCTATTCGTTCCAGGCTGCCGCTGTAAACCACTGGCGGCGCGCCCTCGCGGCCCAGGGTGAGATTCTGGTGCTTGTGAATGTGTCCCAGCGCCACATAGTCCCAGACGGGGTTGTTGAGAGCGCTGAGCAAGACCATCACGTCGCGGCCCAGCATCACCGAGCGCTCGCTGCCGAAGGTCGCCCCCGCCACGGTGAAGTGACCGGTCAGCACGCGCGGCATATCGGCCTTGGCGGCTTCGTCGGCCAGCCGATCGAGCTGACGGTGCAGTTGGTCGGACATCAGATCGTCTATTTCGCCGATGGTGGTGTTGGGAGGGATCACGGCGTCGCGCAACAGGCGCGAACGCTGCGGGTAGGGCGCGGTTGCCACCAACACCGGCCCGCGGCGGGTCTGTATGGTGTGCGCGGCGTAGTCGCGCCCCAGGGTGACATTGGGCACAGCCAGCGTCTCGTAAATCTCGATGCTCGATGCGCGCGCCTCGACGGAAGGCAGATCATGGTTGCCCACCAGCAGTACCACCGGGCACATCTCGATCAGGTCGCGGATGCGGAAGGCGAATTCGCGCTGCAAAGTGGGATTGGGGTTCTGCGACTTGAAGGCATCTCCGGCGAAGATGGCCAGGTCTACCTGATGGCGGCGGGCATATTCGACCATCTCGTCCATGCGCCGCAGGAAGTCGCGCACGCGCGACGAAAGGCCCGTCTGCGCATCCATGCGACCGTAGCTTTCGACGCCGATATGCACGTCGGCAAAATGTAACAGGCGAATGGGTTCGCTCATCGGCTAACTCTCCGGCAACGGCACGACCGCGCTCATCCTTCCGCCCAACCGGTCAGGGCGATGGCTTCCAGCACGACATCGTGCAGGTAGCGGTTGGTGACCACCACGCCACGGTTGTTGACCATGCGCGTCCCCGCCGTCCAGTCAATGGGGCGACCGGCCACGTCGGTCATACGCCCGCCCGCCTCGGTGACGATGACATAGCCCGCCGCGTGATCCCACAGCTTTTCCTGGAAGCGAGGATCGGGCACCACGCGCAGGTACATATCGCCCATGCCGCTGGCGACCAGGGCGTACTTGTCCTGGCTGTCTACGCCGCGCTGCGGGGCATCCGGCCCGCGCCCCAGTGCACGGCTCACCTGTTCCAGAAAATTCTGGTCGGTGTGACCGGCTTCGAAGCTGGTCAGCAGCAACGCTTCGCGTGGATCGGTGACGGTCGAAACCTGGATTGGTTCGCGCCAACCGCCCGCCAGCGGCTCACGGTAGGCCCCGCTGCCGCGTTGCGCGTAGGTGAGCGCGCCCAGGTCGTCGGGCGGTTCCGGTTCGTCGCAGAACAGGCCGGGACTGGCCAGCACGCCCAAGACCGGTTCGGTGCCGATCATCAGCGCAATGGCGACGCAATAGTGCCGCCCGGCCAGAAAGCCTTTTGTGCCGTCAATGGGGTCTACGATCCAGGTGCGCTCGGCACGCTTCTGCTTGCCGAAATCCAGCCACGCGCAGACCTGCTCTTCGAAGACGTAGCCGCCGACGGCGTCGGTGACGAAGCGCTGCACCAGGGCGCGTTGCCGATCGTTGAGCAGCAGCATGAATTCTTCGGAGCGCTCTTCGGAAAGCACAGCGTCGTCGGGAAAGTTTTCGGCCAGAGCATTGCCGATGATGGCCTGCGAGGCGTAATCGGCGATAGTCACCGGTTCGCGCCCGTCTTTCTGCGACGGGTCTACCAGTTCTTGCTGGATGTTCTGGCAGATGCCAGCCGCCACGCGGGCGATCGTCTTGGCTGTCTCAAGTTCATAGGTCAGGTTCACGCTGGACAATCTCCGGGGACTGTAGAACGTGCGGGCTATTGTAGCGCAACCGCGCCGGGGCGAACAACCGCCGCGCGCTGCTGGCCCTCACCCCTCACTCCCCTCGCCCTGGCGACCGGCGTCGCGGGGCGAGGGGAAGCCACCTGTTTGCCTGAACACGCCTGAGGAGTCTAGAGTTTAGAGTCTGGAGTTGGGGGAAGCTGCCTGCTCGCCTGGACACTCCCCTTCGCCCGCCGCGCGGGAGAAGGGGGCGGGGGATGAGGGCCATCCGGCGCACCAAAGTCACCGGCGACCTTTGCACGCACCCCTGCCCTGATAGACTTTAGGGGCGGACGATACATTGAACGCATCTCGGACAGGAGGCTGCCCTTAACTTTACCTCACCCCC
>DDBP01000016.1 GCA_002332795.1 Anaerolineales bacterium UBA2029
CAGCGGCCCGCGCACCAAGGCTCGCGCCCACAGCGGCGGCGTCGGCCAGCCGCGCCAGCGCCAGCCCAGCCAGGCCCGGCCCATCAGCCAGATCATAGGGACACAGGTACGCACCCGCCCAACCAGCGCCGCCAGCTCACCGAAGGAGACGCCGCCCCCTGCCACATGATACACGCCCGGCAGGTCGCGCTCCAGTGCCCACACGATGGCTGACAGCGCGTCGTCTTCGTGCACCAGCGCCAGTGCGCGTTCTGCTTCACCGCAGACCAGCACGGGCAAGCGCCGGAAATGGCGTATCAGTTCGGTATGGCGACCGCCAACCAGCCAGGCGCAGCGCAGATGCGTCAGCACCCCATTGTACTGCGGGCGCACCTGCAGTTCGAGCCAGTCCGACAGACGCGCCCGCGCGCGCCCGTAGTCGCTGGCCTGATGTCCGCGCACCGCGCCGCCTTCGTCCAGGAGTGCCGCTCCCGCTGACACCAGCCCGTAGAGCGCCAGGTTGTTCGCCACCACCAGGCGCGCCACACCTGCCGCCATGACCGCGTTCACAAAGGCCTGCGCGTCGGTCACCAGGCGGGCGTCGCGCGCCCGTTCGCGGCGAGGGGACGGCCAGCGCAGCGGCGTCAGCAACACCGCCGCATCTACTCCGGCCAGATAGCCGTGCCACTCCGGCTGTGTATACTCGGCGCGGACGAACTGCAGCCCTGGCACCGCCGGGTAGCACGGGCGGTCGTCCAGGCCGGTCACGGCTATGCCGCGGGCCAGCAGACCCTCGGCCAGCAGTCGGCCAGTGCTCGACGCTACGCCGCCGATGAAAACATGCATCGCGCCCTACTCCCAGCGCAGAGGTGCGCCCGCCATGTGTTGCGTCACCGCTCAGACGCCGAGAACGCAGTGAGAGTCTCGATTTTGCCCGCTGCGGCTCTGCGGTTCAAGGGCCTTCACCCCACAAAATGACGGGCCAGAAGATCGCGCCCTCCTGGCCCGTCCGGTAATCGTCCCGATCCGCCGGGTCAGTTGACCCGCTCGCGGATGTAGAACTCGATGCGGTCACCCTCTTCGAAGTCGTGGAAACCGTCCAGGCCGATGCCGCATTCGAAACCGGTGCGCACTTCGCGCACGTCTTCGTCGAAGCGCTTCAGGCTGGACACGCCCACATCAGAAACCAGCACCTGCCCCTGGCGCACCACACGGGCCTTGGCATTGCGCCGCGCCACCCCTTCCAGGACATACGACCCGGCGATGTTGCCCACTTTCGGCACGCGGATCACACGCCGCACCTCGGCCACGCCGAGCACCTTCTCAGCGAATTCGGGTTCCAGCAGGCCGCGCAACGCCAGTTCGACGCTCTCGATCAACTGATAGATCACGTCATAGGTGCGGATGTCCACGCCCAGCGACTCGGCCAGGCGCTCGGCGGCAGCGTCGGGATGCACGTTGAAGCCGATGATGATCGCGTCCGACGCGGCGGCCAGGTTCACGTCGTTCTCCGTGATTTCGCCCACGTCGGCGTGCAGCACGCGCACCTTCAGGTCGCCAACCGCCAGGTTCTCCACGGACTTGACGACTGGCTCCAGCGAGCCGTCCACGTCCACCTTGATGATCAGCAGCAATTCTTTCGCTTCACCGGCCTGGAAACGACTGAAAATCTCTTCCAGAGTCATGCTGGTGCGCTTGACCTGCGTCGCCTCTTCGGCGGCCTGCCGGCGTTCCGCAACGATGGCGCGCGCCTCTTTGACATCCGCCACCACCTCGAACATATCGCCCGCATGAGGCGGCGTATCCAGCCCCATCACCGAGACCGGGCGTGACGGCTCGGCTTCGGTGACCACCTTGCCGTTTTCGTCGAACATGCGCTTGATGCGCCCATACGACAGACCGGCCACCACCACGTCGCCGGTGCGCAGGGTGCCGTTTTGCACCAGCAGGGTCGCCAGCGGGCCGCGCGCGCTATCCACGCGGCCTTCCAACACCATGCCCGCGGCTTTGGCGTCGGGGTTGGCGACGATCTCGTGCTCGTCGGCCACCAGCAGAATCGCCTCCAGCAGGTCTTCGATGCCCTGCTGCGTGCGCGCGCTCACCGGCACGATCAACGTATCGCCGCCCCACTCGTCCGAGCGCAGGTCGAGTTCTTCGGCCAACTGTCGTTTGACGAATTCGGGGTTGGCGTTGGGCTTGTCAATCTTGTTCAGCGCCACCACCACCGGCACGTTCGCTGCCCGCACGTGTGCCAGCGCCTCGCGGGTCGTCGGCATCACGCCGTCGTCGGCGGCAACTACCAGCACGGCGATGTCCGCGCCCTGCGCTCCACGCGAGCGCATGGCCGTGAATGCTTCGTGGCCAGGGGTGTCCAGGAAGGTGATCTTGCGGCCATTGTGCATCACCTGGTACGCGCCGATGTGCTGCGTGATGCCGCCAGCCTCGCCCGCCGCCACGTTGGTCTTGCGGATGACATCGAGCAGCGAGGTCTTGCCGTGATCCACATGGCCCAGCACCGCCACCACCGGCGGGCGGGGCTTCAGCGAGCGCGGGTCTTCGTTGGCATATAGCCGACGCCACGTCTGCGTGACGGCGCGCTCCGGCGCAACTTCCGGCTCGGCGGGCTTGAGCGGCTGAACTTCATAGCCCATGCTATCGGCCACGATCGCCGCCGTGTCGTAGTCAATCTGCTGATTGATGGACGCCATGATCCCGTTCGAGATGAGTTCCTTCATCACCTCGATCGGGCTGGCCCCCATCAGGTCGGCGAGTTCGCGTACCGTCAGGAATTCAGGGACTTGCAGGATTTGTTTTTCTTGCGGCATAGACATAGCGGCCCGGTTGCTGAGGGGACAGCAACCCCACCGCTAACCTCCTTTCCAATGGTGAGCATCCGCGCAAGCCGAATGCGCCGCGTCTGCAGCTACGCCTGACCAGACTTCTGGTAGATGCTGCGGGCGGTCCGCAACCGTTCGCGATCGACTTCTGTCAAGGTGGTGCGCAAGGCCCTGTCCAGCACATCGCTGGTCAGCGCCCGTTCCCAGCAGGCGGGATCGTCGCACAGGTAAGCGCCGCGCCCATTGCGTTTGCCGGTGGGGTCCACCTGCACTCCATCGTCGGGCGTGCGCACCAACCGGGTCAGGGTGCGCTTGTCCGCCGTAGTCCGGCAGACCACGCAGGTACGCTGTGGCACGCGCCGCTGGCGTTTGGGGGACTTGCCCATATCATCGCGCCCTCACCTGGCTGTTTCCCTGCAAAGAGCAGCCTATTCGAGGAAATCTTCCCATTCCTCGCGGCGACGGCCACCTTTGCGGTGTTTGCGGGCCACCACGCGCCCGCGCTCCTCGTCGAAGATCAGCTCGCGCGGTTTGCGCTTGCCCTTCTTCTGACGCCGCCCGACCCCGAACTCGTCTTCCTCAAAGACCGGCTCTTCCGTCGCCTTGGTCGGTTTGCGACGGGCCGCTTCCTTACGACGGCGTTCCTCGGCTTCCGGCGAGAGCGGCGCACCGGGCACCGGCTCCGGTTCGACGAACGCGGGCGGCACTTCTTCCTCTTCCTCGCCGACGAAGTCGGTCATATCGGGCGCGGCCATCAGTTCCTGCGGCAGCTTGGGCGCGGTCTCCGGCGCAGGGGCGGGCGCAGCCTCCACCACCGGCTCAGGCGCGGCCTGAGCCGCCTGCGGCTCTACGACTTCGGGACGCCGGATGACCAGGTCGTCCACCGCGTAACGGATGGCTTCCAGGGCATCATCGCCCGCGCCGCCCTGCTCCAGCATACGGGCCAGGTTCTCTTCGTCCGCCAGCAGGCGCACCATCAACTCGCCCACATTCTCGATACGCGCCAGGGCCTTGTTGATGTCCTCGTCCAGTTCCAGTTCCTCGATGGACATGCGGTAGGCCCGCTCTGGCACCAGAGCGCGCACCTTGTCCATCGCCTCGCGGCGCTTGGAGCGACCGGCCTCGCGCACACTCTGCAAGCGCCGTTCCGCTACCTTCACGAAATCGGTGAGCGTCTTGTATTCCTCTGGCTGAATGACGCGGTTGGCCTGCTTCTTCTCCATGATGCGCTCAACTTCGGCGATCAGAGCAGGCATCTCCTCGCGCAACACATTCAGCGGCGGCTCGTTCAGGCGGGCGAAGGCATGCTCCGCCGCCTCCGAGACGCTCTTGATGTCAATACGCCAGCCGGTGAGCTTGGCCGCCAGGCGGGCGTTCTGCCCTTCACGCCCAATGGCCAGCGAAAGCTGATCGTCGGGCACGATCACCGTTGCCGTGCGACCGGTGTCCAGGTCTTCTTCCAGCAGGATATCGCTGATGCGCGCCGGGCTGAGCGCCTTGGCGATGAAGATCGCGGGGTCAGGATTCCACTCGATGACGTCAATTTTCTCTTCGTGGAGTTCCTTGACGATATTCTGGATGCGTATCCCGCGCATGCCCACGCACGCGCCCACCGGGTCAACGCCCTCTTGCAGCGCTGCGACTGCTACCTTAGAGCGGAAGCCTGGCTCGCGGGCGATGTTCTTGATCTCCACCTGGCCGTTGTAGATTTCCGGCACTTCATATTCCAGCAGGCGGCGCAGCATGTTCTTGTGCGCGCGGCTGAGCACGATCTGCGGGCCGCGGCTGTTGCGCTTGACCTCGGCCACGTAGGCGCGAATCTTGTCGTGCGGGCGGTATTTTTCGCCGGGAATCTGATGTTGCTTGGGCATGACCGCCTCGGCCCGCCCCAGGCTGATGGTCAGCGTGCCATGACTGACGCTCTGCACCGTGCCAGTGACCAGATCGCCCTCGCGCTCGACGAACTCTTCATAGAGCGCGTCGCGCTCGGCCTCGCGAATGCGCTGCAGGATCACCTGCTTGGCCGTCTGCGCGGCGATACGCCCGAAGTTGGCGCTGGTCTGCACGGGCACCATCACCGTGTCGCCGATCTGCGCGTCGGGGACGTATTTGCGCGCTTCTTCCAGCGTCACCTCGGTCTGCTCGGACTCAACCGACTCGACCACCTCTTTTTCCAGGTAAATGCGCGCTTCGCCGGTCGGCTCGATGCGCGCCTCGACCTGTTGATTGGTGCCGATATTGGCATCGCGTTTATAGGCGGTGATCAGCGCCTGCGACAGCGCCTCCATCACGACTTCGCGCGGCAGCGAACGCTGATCGACGATTTCGTTGAACGCCAGGATAAAGTCGCTCTTCATGGTCCTGCTTTTGGTGTCCTACCAGGTCTGGGTGTCGGTTGAGAAAACTGAGAGCGCCAGCCATATACAACGAAAAGTGGGGAGGTCCCACTTTCCGCCGCACGTCTTCGTCTCAGTGACCACAGTATAGCATAGCTCGCCTTGCTTGACAAGGGTTCGGCGAGCGCTACCGCCAGTCAGGCAGCCGGCAGGCGTCTGTCACCTGCCGGCTGTGTATCCTCATCGTGTCAGGCGCGCTGCCGCGCCCGCCAACCGAGCGCCCCGGCTCCGGCCACGATCAACGCCAGGCCCAACGCCGCCCACGGCCAGGGCGAACGCTCTGACCGCGCTGGTGGATAGCCGGTGCCTGGCAACGCCTGCACCACCGCGACCTGCGCCGACGCGCTGACTTTGCGCACCGCACCATCCGGGCCGGTGCCCGTCAGGTCGGCGATGTTCAGCAGCACGCCGTCCAGGGGGCTGCGCATCACCGTCGTGTAGATGTAGGCGGTGACCGTCTGCCCAGGGTTGAGCTGCCCGATGGTGAAGATGACCGCCTGCCCCTCGATGGTGTACGCGCCGCCCTCAATGGCCGCGCCGTCAATGCGCAGTTCCTCCGGCACGCGATCCACGATCTCCACGTTGTAGCCGGGGCCGGTGCCGACGTTGGTGATGGTCAGTATCCAGGTCAGGCGCTCGCCCGGCAGGCCTAGCTCGCTGTCTTCCAGCACGCCGATCTTGCTCAGCGCCGGGTCGAAGTACAGCACCTCTGGCCCACCCCCGCCCGGCTCTTCGCCCTCGTGCACCACTGGCACGATGGTGCGGTCGTCATCGGTCGGCGTCTCCGGATCGTCGGTCGGCTCGTTGGGGAAGTTCGACCCAGCCACCACGCCCTGATTGGCCACGCGCGTCACCGCCGGGTCGAGCGCCGGATCAATGCGCACCCGGAACGTGATCGTCACCGAGGCACCCGGCGCGATGGCCGCGATCTGCACCGTCACATTGGTGTCCTGCGTCACCAGCGCTGTCGGGTCGGAGACCGTCACCGAGCCAACGATCAGCTTCAGGTGAGACGGCAGGATGTCGGTGAAGACCACGTTCAGCGCGTCTACATAGCCGTAGTTGGTGATGACGATGCTGTAGGTCAGCGTCTCGCCCGGATTGGCCACGCCGTCGCCGTTGGCATCGCCGGTCAGTTCGGCGGTCTTGTAGGCTTCGATCCACGGGATGAGACCCAGCGGCGTGATCGTCGGATCGTCCACCGCGGGCGTATCCGGATCGTCGGTCGGCGTATTCGGCACATTGGTCCCGCTGACCATCCCCTGATTGGCCACCGCCATCACGCCTTCTGGCACCGGGTTGGCAATGGTGACGCGGAAGTTGATCGTCACGCTCACCCCCGGCAGGATGTCGCCGACGTTCACCGTGACCGCCGTGTCGCCCGGCGTGTTGCCCTGCGGGATCACGCCCTGCGTGGTGGTCACCGAGCCAACGACCAGCGTCGTATTGGGGTCGGGCGTGTCGGTGAAGACCACGCCTTCGGCGGTCGCCTGCCCCGTATTGCTGATGACGATGGTGTATTGCAACACGTCGCCCGGCGAGGGCACGCCATCACCGCTAGGGCTGTCGTCGAAGAGGCGGTCGGTCTTGGTGACCACCAGCTCCGGTTCTTCCGTCGGTTCGCCCAGCGGCGTATCGGTCGGATCGCCCGCTTCTGGCGTGTCGGGGTCGTCGGTAGGCGTATCGGTCACGTTGTCGGCCACCACCACGCCCTGGTTGCTGACCACCGTGGTATCGCGCGGCACCAGCGGCCTGTTGATGGTGACGCGGAAGACGACCGTCACCGTCTGCCCTGCTCCCAGCGTGCCAAAGTTGACGACCACGCTGGTATCGCCGGGCGTGTTGCCGCTGATCACCGTCCCGCTCGTCACCACCGAGCCGACGACCAGCGTGGTATTGGCCCCCGGCGTGTCGCTGAAGACGACGTTCTGGGCGTCTACCGCGCCAGTATTGGTGATCGTGGCCGTGTATTCCAGCGTGTCGCCAGGGCTGGCCTGACCGTCACCTCTCACGTCCACCACCAGGGCGTCGGTCTTCTGCGCCCGCAGCACCGTACCACCCGCCAGCGGCGTGACCGTCGGATCGTTGAGGGCTGGCGTATCCGGATCGTCGGTGAGCACGTCGCGGAAGTCATCGCCCGCCACACGGCCCTGATTGGCGACCTGCCTGGTCGTGACCGGCACCAGCGGATCGTTGATGGTCACCTGGAAGGTGATCGTGGCCGAGCCTTCCGGCGGGATGGTGCCCACGGCCACCCGCACGCTGGTATCGCCAGGGGTATTGCCCTGTGTCACCGTGCCCTGCGTGCTCGTCACCGAGCCGACCACCAGCGTCGTGTTGGCATCCGGTGTGTCGGTGAAGACAACGCCGGTCGCGTTCACCCCGCCCTGATTGGTGATGATCACCGTGTAGCGCAGCGTATCGCCCGGATCGGCAGCACCGTTGCTGTTGACATCGTCCCACAGGGCATCGCTCTTCTGCGCCTCGATGATGGGAGCCAGGATCAGCGGCGTGATGGTGGGATCGCCGGGCTGCGCCGTCGCCGGATCGTCCGTCGGCTCCTCCGCGAAGTTGCCACCGGTCACCCGCCCCTGGTTCTGCACCTGGATCGTCGTCGGCGGCACCAGCGGACTGTTGATCGTCACGCGGAAGGTGATGGTCACGCTGCCGCCCGCGCCGGGGATTGTCCCCACATTGACCGTCACGGACGTATCGCCCGCCGTGTTGCCGCTGACGACAGTGCCCTGCGTGCTCGTCACCGAGCCAACGACCAGCGTCGTGTTCGTCCCTGGCGTATCGTTGAAGACGACGCTCGACGCATCGCGGTCGCCGCTGTTGGTGATCACGATGGTGTATTCGAGCGTATCGCCAGGGTTGGCAACCCCATCGCCATTGGCGTCAATGATCAGCGCGTCGGCCTTGGTCGCGCTCACGTCCGGCTGACCGTCTACCGGCGTGATGGTGGGATCGTCGGGCGTCGTCGTGCCGGGGTCGTCGCTGAGCGTGTCGGGGATGTCGTCGCCCTGCGCCACACCCTGATTGGCCACCTGGAACACATCCGCCGGTAGCGACGGATTGACGGTGACGCGGAAGCGGATGGTGACGCTGCCGCCATCGCCGGGGATGTCGCCCACGTCCACCGTCACGGACGTATCGCCCGCCGTGTTGCC
>DDBP01000320.1:0-3677 GCA_002332795.1 Anaerolineales bacterium UBA2029
GGTCGCGCTGACGCTGGCGGCGATCGGCGCGGCGAACCTGGCCCTGGCGTTGGATCACGCCCGCCATGCCGATCGTTACCGTGCCCTGGGCGTGTCGTACCCGCCGCTGCTGCGGGCAGGGTGGGGGCTGCTATGGGCGGTCGTGCTGCTGACTCTGGCGGCGGGATTGATCGGGCGGCGGCCCTGGGCGCATCGCGGCGCGGTGCTGGTGGTGAGCAACTATGTGGCGCTGAGTGTGTTATGGTCTATTGGCTTTGCCCGTGCAGACTTTGCCCGTCAGCGCCTGCCCTTTCAGGTAGCGGTGGCGGCAGGGCTGGCGGTGGTGACGTGGTGGGTGATGCGGCGGCAGAACGTGCGCGCCGTTTTTGTGACTGCGCAGAGTGAGCAACACAGACACATCGCGGAGAAGGGGCCTGATGACCAAGACCAACCCTAGAATCGAACAGCTCAATCAAATGCGCATGCGCAGCGCAGCGGGGGGCGGGCCGGAGCGCGTGGCCCGGCAACACAAAGCCGGCAAACTGACGGCCCGCGAGCGCATTGACCTGTTGCTCGATCCGGGTAGCTTCCGCGAGCTGGATGCCTTTGTCGTGCATCGCGAGCGCAACTTCGGCATGGACGAGCCGGACAAACAGTTCCTGGGCGATAGCGTGGTCACCGGCTGGGGCACGATCAACGGGCGGCTGGTGTACGTCTTCTCCCAGGATTTCACGGTGATGGGCGGCTCGCTCAGCGAAGTGCACGCCGAGAAGATCTGCAAGATCATGGACATGGCGTTGAAGAACGGCGCGCCGATCATTGGCCTCAACGATTCGGGCGGGGCGCGCATTCAGGAAGGCGTGGTCAGCCTGGGCGGTTATGCCGAAATCTTCCTGCGCAATACGCTGGCCAGCGGGGTGATCCCCCAACTGAGCGTGATCATGGGGCCGTGCGCGGGCGGGGCCGTCTACAGCCCCGCGCTGACCGATTTCATCTTCATGGTCAAAGATACGTCGTACATGTTCGTCACTGGCCCGGACGTGGTGCGCGCCGTGACCCATGAAGACGTCACTTTCGAGGAACTGGGCGGGGCCATGACGCACAACACGCTCAGCGGCGTGAGTCATGTGGCGGCCAACAGCGAAGAAGATGCCCTGTTTCTCATCCGCGAGATTCTGGGCTATATGCCGCAAAACAACATGGAAGACCCGCCCTTCGAGCCGGGCAAAGACGATCCGCTGCGCACCGAAGACGCGCTCAACGACATCATCCCCGAAGACCCCAGCAAGCCCTACGACATGAAAGAGGTCATCCGGCTGATCGTGGACGAGGGGCGCTTCTTCGAGATTCACGAGCACTACGCACAGAACATTGTGGTGGGCTTCGCGCGGCTGGGCGGCTACAGCGTGGGCATCGTCGCCAATCAGCCGGCGGTGCTGGCCGGCGTGCTCGACATCAAGGCCAGCGAAAAGGCGGCGCGCTTCATTCGCTTCTGCGACTGCTTCAACATCCCCATCATCACCTTCGAGGACGTGCCTGGCTTCATGCCTGGCGTGGCGCAGGAGCACGGCGGCATCATCCGCGCCGGAGCCAAGCTGCTCTATGCCTACTGCGAAGCGACCGTGCCCAAGATCACCGTCGTGACGCGCAAGGCATATGGCGGGGCCTATTGCGTGATGAACAGCAAGCACATCCGCAGCGACCTGAACCTGGCCTGGCCGACGGCGGAACTGGCCGTGATGGGGCCGGAGGGGGCGGTGAACATCATCTTCCGGCAGGAACTGGCCAATGCCCCCGATCCAGAAGCGCGGCGGGCCGAACTGGTGGAGGAGTATCGCGAGCGCTTTGCCAATCCCTATGTGGCGGCGGCACGCGGCTACATTGACGACGTGATCATCCCGTCGGAGACGCGCCCGCGCCTGATCAACGCGCTGGGGATGTTGCAGAACAAGCGCGACAGCAACCCGCCCAAGAAGCACGGGAATATCCCGCTGTGACGGAGTGGAAGATGGCTGCCCGGTCTGGCGAGAAGCCCAAAGAGCGCCTCCCTCATGCGCAGCGCTGGCCGACGGGTTGGCTGGCGCTGGTTGGACTGGCGCTTGGCGCGCTGGCCGGGCAGGTCGGCGGACTGCTACCGGTGGGCGCGGCGGGGGGACTGGCACTTGGGGTCGGCCTGGATTCACTGTTGAACGACTGGCTGAACGATGTTCGCTAAGTGGTTTCGACGTCATGCGAATGGGCACCATCCGTCCCGTCAGCGGGAGGCCGCCTTTCGCTGCGAGCTGCACGTACACAGCACCTATTCCGACGGCTCGGCGACACCGCGTCAGCTTGTCGAGCGGGCGGCGGCGCTGGGGTTGCAGGCGCTGGCGATCACCGATCACGATACGGCGTGCGGGGCGCGCGTGGCAGTCCGCTATGCCCGCAACCTGGGCCTTGAGTTGATCCCGGCCATCGAGTTCACCGCCCGCTGGGACGAGTGCCGTCAGGTGGGCTGGAGCGGCGACGTGGACGTGCTGGGCTACTTCGTAGACCTGGACGACGCCGGCCTGCAGGTGGCCGAAGCCGCCGCAACGGGCGACATCGCCGCGCGCATGGCCGATTGTTGTGTCAGCCTGAGCCGGGCCGGATATGCTGTGACTCTGGACGAGGTCTACGCGCTCAACCCGCGCTATGCAGGGATGCGCTTCCTGCGCGAACTGCTGGTGCGCAAGGGCTATGCGTCGTCTGAGGCCGAGGCCGGGCGGCTGGTGCACGAACACTGGCTGCGCGTGCGGCCCTGTGCGCTGACGCTGGCGCAGCAGATTCAGACCATTCACCAGGCGGGCGGCGTGGCGATCCTGGCCCATCCGGGCTATCTCCGCTGCGACGGCGAACTGCTTGGGGCGCGTCATGTGGCCGCCCTGGTCGCGCTGGGCCTGGATGGGCTGGAAGTGTATCACCGCTCGCACGACCAGGCGACGCGCGCTCACTTTCTGGCGCTGGCCGAACAGTTCGGCCTGCTGGTGAGCGGCGGATCGGACGAGCACGGCTGGTCGCCCGACCTGCCTCTGCTGGGCACGACCCCTGTCACGCGCGAGATGGTCGAGGCGTTGCGGGCGCGTCATCGGCAGCGGCTGGCGAACAGCGAGATGGCGCGGATGCAGCAGCGAGAAGAGGGATGAGTCGTGAGCCTGGCCTACCGCAGAGGGCCTGTCCGGCCACCGGCCCGGCAGGCGGAGACCGGCGGCTGGTTGGTCTTGCAGGCAAGCGCCGTGCTCGACGCGGTGGCGACGACCAATTACGCCTGTTACGGGCGCGGCGGCGTGCCCCGCTATCCGCGTCCGGCGACGTCGCCCGCCTCCGAGCAAGCGCCGACGTTGTGCGTCGAGGCGTTGCTGCGCGATCCGGCGGGCGAAGTGAAGCTGGCCTGCCTCGACCTGGACCTGGCGCTGCACGAGCGCAACGAGCGGCAGATCGTGTGGCTGGGCTACGACGCGCCGCGTCGCCTGCAGGTGGCCTGGGTGTGGGACTTCTACCGCATCCTCAGTCACGCGGTGTTGCGCGTGCCCATCCCGCCGCGCCAGGAAATGCCCGATCCGGCCTGGGTGGGGGCGGTCGAGGCACTACGGGCAGCGGGGCCGGGCTATGAACTGGAATTCCGGGTGCGCTCGGCGTGCGGCGACATTCGGCAGGTGCACCGCATCGAGCGTCCCGCC
>DDBP01000320.1:3791-9735 GCA_002332795.1 Anaerolineales bacterium UBA2029
CCGCCGTGCCCTGGTCGCCGCCCAGGGCCGCATCGTGAAGTGAGGCGGCAGATTACGGCCTGTTGGCGGAGCAGATGACCATGATCGAGACAACGCAGATTCGCAAAGTGCTGATCGCCAATCGCGGCGAAATCGCGGTGCGCATCATCCGTGCCTGCCGCGAGTTAGGCGGCATCCGCACGGTGGCCGTCTATTCCGACGCCGACCGCGAAGCGCTGCACGTGCGCTATGCCGACGAAGCCTATCACATTGGCCCGCCCGCCCCGCGCGAGAGCTACCTGAACATCCCCAGGCTGATTGAGGTGGCGAAGCGCTCCGGAGCCGATGCCGTGCATCCCGGCTATGGCTTCCTCAGCGAGCGGGCGGAGTTCGCCAGGGCGGTGATCGAGGCTGGGCTGACCTGGATCGGGCCGTCGCCAGAAGCGATCGCCAAGATGGGCGACAAGCTGGCCGCCCGCGAGCTGATGGAAGCGGCGGGCGTGCCGATCGTGCCGGGGACGCCGCCCGGCCTCAACGACGGGGCGCTGCTACACGAGGCGCGGCGCATCGGTTTTCCGTTGATGGTCAAGGCGGCGGCGGGCGGCGGCGGCAAGGGGATGCGCGTGGTGCACGACGAGTCGCAGCTAGAGTCAGCGCTGGCTTCGGCGCACCGCGAGGCCGAAGCGGCCTTCGGCGATGGCACGGTCTACCTGGAAAAGCTGCTGGAAGGCGCGCGGCACATCGAATTCCAGATTCTGGCCGACATGCACGGCAACACCATTCACCTGGGCGAGCGCGAATGCAGCATTCAGCGCCGTCACCAGAAGCTCTTCGAGGAAGCGCCCAGCCCCTTCATGGACCCCGATCTGCGCGAGCGCATGGGCGCGGCAGCCATCGCCGCGGCGCGCGCGGTCAACTATGTCAACGCCGGCACGGTCGAGTTCCTGGTGGATGCCAACAAGAACTTCTACTTCCTGGAGATGAACACGCGCCTGCAGGTCGAGCACCCGGTCACGGAACTGGTGACAGGCGTAGACCTGGTGAAGGAACAGATTCGCATCGCCCGCGGGCGGCGCATGGGGCCAGTGGACGGCGTGACCATCTCCGGCTGGGCGGCGGAATGCCGTATCAACGCCGAAGACCCCTATAATAACTTCCTGCCGTCCATCGGGCGGGTGACGGTGCACGTGGCCCCGACCGGCCCCGGCGTTCGGCTCGACAGCGGCATCTACGCGGGCTACGAGGTGACGCCCTACTACGACTCCATGCTGGCCAAGCTGATCACCTGGGGCGAGACGCGCGGCGAAGCGCTGTTGCGGATGCGGCGCGCGCTCTCCGAATACAAGATCATGGGGCTGAAGACCAACCTGCCGTTTCATCAGAAATTGCTGGACAGCACCAACTTCCTGGCCGGGCGCTACAACACGCAGTTTGTCGAGCAGGTGCTCAATCTGCAGGAGGACAGCACCGGCGGCGAACTGGCAGAAGTGGCGGCAATTGTCGCTACCCTGGTAGAGCATCAGCAGCGGCAGAACGCGCTGCAATTCGTGCAGTTGCCCAACCGTCGCTATTCGCCCTGGAAGTGGAGCGTCCGGCGGTAGGGGGTAGTGATCAGTTGTCAGTGATCAGTTGTCAGTGGTCAGTTGTCAGTGGTCAGTTGTCAGTGGTCGGTTGGGGACGGTAGGTGTTGAGGGGAAGTTGTCATTTGGGCGCGGGGCTGACGGCTGACGGCTGAAAGCTAACGGCTCACTCACGAGGGGCGGGATCATGGCACGGACTTTCGAACTCAAGAAGCTGGCGAGTCTCAACACCCTGCTGCTGTTCGGCGTGATCGCGGTGGCGCTGCGCCTCTCCGACGGCGACGACGTAGCGATCTTCGCGGCGTCGGCGCTGGCGATCATCCCGCTGGCCGGGCTGATCGGTCAGGCGACCGAGGAAATCGCCGCGCGGGTGGGGCCGCAACTCGGCGGGCTGCTCAATGCCACGCTGGGCAACGCGGCAGAACTGATCATCACCATCTTCGCCCTCAAAGAAGGGTTGCTGGAACTGGTGCGCGCCTCGATCATCGGCTCGGTGCTGGGCAACCTGTTGCTGGTGATGGGCCTGGCGATCTTCCTGGGCGGGCTGCGACATGGCATTCAGGGTTTCGAGCGGCGGCAGGCGTCCATGAACGCCACCCTGCTGATCCTGGCCTTCATGGCGCTGGCGATTCCCTCGCTCTTCGATCACACCTTCGTCGAGAATCTCGCCTTCGAGTCCGAATTGCTGCTCAGCGAGGGCATCGCGCTGATCCTGATCGCGCTCTACGCGGCCAATATTGTCTATTCGCTGCTGCGGGGCGGGGCAGCGGACGAAGCGCACCATCACGAGCCGCAATGGTCTATGCCCACGGCGCTGGGCGTGTTGGCCTTCGCCACGGTGGGCATCGTGGTCATGTCCGAATTCCTGGTGGGCACGGTCGAGCCGGTCGTCGAGCAACTGGGCTGGAGCGAGCTTTTCGTCGGCGTGATCATCGTGCCAATCATCGGCAACGTGGCCGAGCACCTGGTGGCGGTGCAGGTGGCGCTGAAGAACCGCATGGAACTGAGCATGGCCATTGCGCTCGGCTCCAGTCTGCAGATCGCGCTGTTCGTCGCGCCGGTGCTGGTGTTCGTCAGTCTGCTGTTCGAGAAAAAACTGATCCTGGCCTTCACTTTGCCAGAGATCATCGCGTTGGCGGCGGCATCCTATGTGGCAGCGTTGGTGGCCGAAGACGGCGAATCCAACTGGCTGGAAGGGCTGATGCTGCTGGCCGTGTATGTGATCGTGGCGCTGGCGTTCTTCCTGTTGCCGGAAGCACATGTCTGAGCCACCCCCTCCTGGGTATCCGATTTCTGTCAAGGAGATTCCGATGAAACGCATTTCTCGCAGTATGTGGGTGGCCTGGCTGATGGCGGCGCTGCTGATCGCTTCCGTGCCGGGGTTGCCTGTCGCGGCGCAGACCTCGCAGACGCCGCAGACGCTCTGCGCGGCGGCTACGGCCAACCTGTCCGAACCGGCCACCCGGCAGTTCGCGCAGGCCGAGCAGGTCTTGCAGCCAGACGTGGACTACTGGGCGGTGCTCTGCACAGACGCCGGCCCGATCTACCTCGACCTGTACGAAGACGCCGCGCCGCAGACGGTCAACAACTTCGTCTTCCTGGCGCAGCAGGGCTTCTACAACAACACCACCTTTCATCGCGTGCTGCCGGGCTTCATGGCGCAGGGCGGCGACCCGACCGGCACCGGCACCGGCGGGCCGGGCTATACCTTCGCCGACGAGACGGACAACGGCCTGGTCTTCGACACTTACGGCCTGCTGGCGATGGCCAATGCTGGCCCGGATACCAATGGCAGTCAGTTCTTCATCACTACAGTGCCCACGCCCTGGCTGGACGGCAATCACACCATCTTCGGCAAGGTCTATGAGGGAATCGAGCGGGTGGAACTGCTGACGCCGCGCGATCCAGAACAGATGCCGGATTACGAGGGCGCGGCCCTGCAGACCGTGGTGATTGTGGACGACCCGGACAGCGTGCAGGCGACGCCCGACGGCCCGCCCGCCATCGAGCATATTCAGGACGTGCTGGCCCTGACGATGCCGCTGACGCTCAATGAACTGTTTGTGCTGGACGGGGCGCTCTCGCACGTCTACGATGCGGCGGCGGAGGCGGCCTACTGGGAATCGCAGGGCGCAGGCCTGGGCGCGGCGCTGGAAACGTACCTCGCCGAGCGCGGCTTCGAAGGGGCGGCGACAGTGTACTTCGCCCTGGAGGAATGCCCACAGAGCACGGCAGAGCTGCCGATCTGGGAAATTGGCCTGCGGGTGCTGGCCTTCGGCGATCAGGAAACGGCACAGGCGATCGTCTTTGACGACGAGCGGGCGGCCCTGCTGGAGGGAGCGGGCGCGTTCGACGCGCATAGCAATCCGGAAGACATCGGGGGGCGCATTTTCAGCCGCGCGCTGGCCGAAGGCTGTGGCGAGCAGAGCACGGCCTACCGGCTGGAATTTCCCTATGGGCGTTACATCGTGGTGGCCGAGCTGACGATGGACGATGCCATCATCGGCCCGCAGACCGATCCTTCGTCTACGCAGTTTCTGGCCTATGTCTTGCAGGACTTGCTGTTCGGCACGGTCGGCGGGACGCTCGATCGGGGCAACGCGGCGGTGACGGAGTAGGGGGTTGGCAGTTGACAGTGATCAGTTGGCGGTTGTGCAGAACGGCGCGGCCAGGGCACATCCAGGATGGAGCCGATCACCGAAAACTGAGAACTGAAAACTGATCACTGATCACCAGAAGAAGAAGACCTGCTGGATGACGCTGCGCCGGGGTATGAGGAGACGCGCATGAAGTATCAGACCATCGTCAACGGTCAGACCTTCGACATCGAGATCAACCAGGATGGGCGCATTCTGGTCAACGGGGAAGAGCGTGCGATAGACTTCCGCGTGCTGCGCGAGGGCGAACTGTACTCGATCCTGCTGGATCATCGCAGCTACGAAGCGGTGGTGGACGAGCGCGACAACACTTACTACGTGTTGCTGGTGGGCGACATGTACGAGGTGCAGGTCACCGACGAGCGCAGCCGCCGTCTGGCGAGCGCCTTCATGGCCTTCGGCGAGGTCAGCGGGGAGGTGTCTGTCCGCGCGCCCATGCCAGGGCTGATCGTGCGCGTGCCGGTGCAGGAGGGCGAGGCCGTGACCAAGGGGCAGACGCTCGTGATCCTGGAATCTATGAAGATGGAGAACGAGTTGAAAGCCCCGCGCGACGGCACGGTGCGCCATGTGCACGTCAAGGCGGGCGACAGCGTCGAGCAGAATAAGGTGCTGGTCACCCTCACGTAGGGCAGGCGCGGGGCATATGGCCGCGCAGGACGGTATAATCGGGCGCGTTGTGAGCAGAGACGCTCCGGCGCGCGGTTTCCGGTCGCCCGGAGAGGGTGACCGGCTTTTTTGTGAGTCAGGAGGGGGCGGTGACGACCCGCCGACGGGTATTCTGGCGCGTCGTGGACGCGCTATGGCTGGCGGCGCTGGCGATCTACGTGCTGGCGGGCGTGGACAGCGTGCCGTTTCACGGCGACGAGTCCTCGCTGATCGCCATGAGCCGCGATTATGTCTACCTGGTGCAGCAGCGACAGCTAGAACCGGTGCTTTACGATCCCGCGCCTGCCGACCCGATGGAACAGGAACTACGCCTGATCAACGGGACGGTGGGCAAAATGGCGATGGGCCTGGCCTGGGACCTGGCCGGACTGACCGAGGCCGATCTCAACCGGCCCTGGCTGTGGGGTGCGGACTGGGACTACAACGTCAGCACGGGACACCTGCCCGGTGAGCGGTTGCTGCGGGCGGCGCGGTTGTCGTCCGCGGTGCTGACGGTGCTCAGCATGATCGCCGTGGCAGCGTCGGCAGGTCTGCTGGGCGGGCGACCCGCCGCGTGGGCGGCGGCGTTGCTCTATGTGACCGCGCCGGCGGTGCTGCTCAACGGGCGGCGGGCGATGATGGAGGGATCGCACCTGGCCTTCAGCACCTGGACGGCGCTGGCGGCGCTGTTGATCCTGCGCGAGCAGGCGCGACGAACCTGGCGCGCACGACGGCTGGCCTGGCTCTACGCATCGCTGGGCGCGCTGTCCGGCCTGGCCGTGGCGAGCAAGCATCCGGCGGCGATGGTGGTAGCGCTGGCCTTCGCGGGCGTCGCGCTGCAACCATTGCGCCGTCCGCCGGAGCGGCGGGCCTGGACCGGGCACGCGCTGCGCGTGTTGGGGGCGGGAGCGCTGGCGTTGGTGGTGTTCCTGGCGCTCAACCCGGCCTGGTGGTCGGATCCGCTGGGGATGCCGGGGCGCGTGCTGGAGCTGCGCCGCACCCTGCTCGATCAGCAGGTGGCGGGATACGGCGGCTATGAGAACTGGGGTGAACGGCTGGCGGAACTGGTCACGCAGGCGTTCG
>DDBP01000029.1 GCA_002332795.1 Anaerolineales bacterium UBA2029
GGCGGGCGCGTTGGGCGCGGTGTTCGGCGGCGTGACCCTGGCAGCCTGGTATCCCATCACGCCCTCAACCAGCCTTATTGATGCCCTGCGCGAATACCTGCAAGACCTGCGCACCGACCCGGAAACTGGCAAGGCCACCTACGCCGTGTTGCAGGCCGAAGACGAGATCGGCGCAATCGGCATGGTCATTGGCGCAGGCTGGGCGGGCGCGCGGGCCATGACGGCGACCTCTGGGCCGGGCCTGTCGCTGATGACCGAATTCGCCGGCCTGGCCTACTACGCCGAAATCCCCGCCGTGATCTGGGATGTGCAGCGCATGGGGCCAGCTACGGGTCTGCCCACGCGCACTTCGCAGGGAGACGTGCTCAAAGCGTACTTCCTGGGTCACGGGGATACCAAGCATGTGGTCCTGCTGCCCAGCAACATTGCCGAAGCGTTTGAGTTCGGCTGGAAGGCTTTCGACCTGGCCGAGCGCCTGCAGACGCTGGTCTTCGTCCTCAGCGACCTCGATCTGGGCATGAATCTGTGGATGAGCAAGCCGTTCGAATACCCCGATCAGCCGATGGATCGCGGCAAAGTGTTGACCGCCGAAGACCTGGAGCGCCTGGGAGGCTTCGCCCGTTACAAGGATGTTGACGGTGACGGCATCGGCTACCGCACCCTGCCCGGCACCGACCATCCGCTGGCCGCCTACTTCACGCGCGGCACCGGTCACGACGAGTACGCCCGTTACAGCGAGCGTGCCGATGACTGGGCCAACAACATGGCCCGCCTGAGCCGCAAGTTCGAAACCGCGCGCAAGCTGGTACCGCCGCCGGTGATCGATCAGGTCGAGGGGGCGCGGGTAGGCATCATTGCCTACGGTACCACCGACGCCTGCGTGGTAGAGAGCCGCGATCAATTGCGCGAACGCGGTCTGGAAACCAGCTATCTGCGTCTGCGGGCGCTGCCGCTGAACCACGTCACGCGCGACTTCATCGCCGCCCACGACCGCGTCTATGTGGTGGAAAACAACACCGACGGACAGATGGCCATGCTGCTGCGCATGGAATTCCCGGAGGTCGCCACACGGCTGATCTCGCTGGCGTATTCGGATGGCTGGCCGCTGGCCCCGCGCTGGATGACGTCCGCCATTCTGGAAAAAGAACAGGAGCTGTAGAGGAATGGGTAACCGGTTGAATCTCATCGGGCTGGATCGCAACGACTACAAAGGGAACAAGTCCACGCTGTGCCTGGGGTGTGGTCACAACTCGATTGCCAATCAGATCATTCAGGTGGCCTACGAACTGTCAATCAACCCGCACCGCGTGGTGAAACTGAGCGGCATCGGCTGTTCGAGCAAGTCGCCCGCCTACTTCCTCAACCGCTCACACGGCTTCAACGGGCTGCACGGGCGCATGCCCGCCCTGGCCACTGGCGTGACCACCGTCAACCGTGACCTGCTCGCCATCGGCGTCAGCGGCGACGGCGACACGGGCAGCATCGGCCTGGGGCAGTTCAAGCACATGATCCGCCGTAATGTGCCGATCGTGTACATCGTGGAGAACAACGGCGTCTACGGCCTGACCAAGGGGCAGTTCTCCGCGACTGCCGACCTGGGCCAGGAACTCAAATACGCAGGCGTCAACGAACTCCCACCGATTGACATCTGCATGGAAGCGTTGGTCGCCAACGCCTCGCTGGTCGCGCGTTCATTCGCCGGAGACGCCAAGCAGGTGCGCGAACTGCTGAAGATCGCCTTCAGCCATCGGGGGACAGCAGTGCTCGACATCATCAGCCCGTGCGTGACGTTCAACAATCACGAAACGTCTACCAAGAGCTATCCCTATGGCAAGGCACACGAGGAGCCGTTGCAGGACATCACTTACATCCCTGAATACGAGGAGATCGTCCTGGAAGACCAGGAACCCGGCTCGGTGCAGGCTGTGGAAATGCACGACGGTTCGCACGTCTTGCTCAAGAAGCTCGACCCCCTCAGCCACGATCCCACTGACCGGCTGGCTGCCATTCGTCTGCTGGAGGAAGCCCGTCGCGACAACCTGTTCATCACCGGGCTGATCTACATTGACCGCGACCGCAAGCCGCTGGTCGAGACCACGCACCTGATTGATGAGCCGCTGGTACACTTGCCGCCAGAACGCCTGCGCCCGCCGCGCGAGGCGCTGGACAAAGTGATGCAGAAGCTGATCTGCTGCGATTGAGAGAGTCGCGCAGAGCAAGCGGCGCGCGTTTTCCAGACGTGCGCCGCTTTTTTTCAGGAGGTCTCTTCGCTCAGCACCAGGCGACGACGGTGTACGCGCACATCGGCCAGCGACAGGCCCAATGCTTCCACCAATTCGTCGGCGCGGGCGTGTTCGTGCTCACCAGTGCGCAGCCAGGCAACCAGATTCCCCTCAGCGTCGGGGTGCAGGTCGAGGATCAGCGGGCGCAGGTCATAGCGCTTGCCCCGTCGTTCGCGCTCGATCCGCTCCTGGCGTAGCAGCGCTTCCGCCCGCGCAATCAGTTCGTCGGCGGAGAGCGTATCGCCCGGTGTCAGCACATACTCGGCACTGAAGACCTGCGGCGGCAACGCGGGCGCTTTGATCGGCACCTCGCTCACCTGGTAGGTGCGCAGCCCTGCCGGGCTGGTGGCGTTCAGACGCTCGACCAGCGCGTCGGGTGGATCGAGCGGCAGGCGGGCAGTCAGCCACACGTCGAGCAACTCGCACTCGCTGGTCAGGCCGACAGGCAGCGCCGTGGCAAATTGCAGGCGCGGACGGGGATTGAACCCGCGCGTATATTCCAGGGGGAATTCGGCACGGCGCAACACCCGTTCCCAGGTCGTCGCCAGATCGAGATGCCCGACATAGCGCAGCGCGCCGAACTTGCCGAACTGAATACGTAACCGTTGTTGCGTGAGTGCCTGGCTCATGGCGGGCCATTATAGCAGGGCGAAGGGCACGGGCCTATCCTCAAATACGCACCAGAAGTCCCTGCACTGTGCCTTTCGCCATCAGGAACTCGCCTCACCGGATGCCGCCAGCCCCAGTGACCGCGCCGCCTGCTCGCAGAGCCGTCGCCCGCCCGCGTCGAGCCAGGCCGCCAGCGTCGCGCTGGACTTGCGCCCGGCCAGCACGTCGGCCCATAGACCGGTCGCCCATTCGTAGTAGTAGCGCGTCTCGGCAGCCCATTCCTGAGATGACCGTTGCGTCACCGATGGCCCCCCGTTGTAGCAGGCCATGGCCAGGCCCAGATCGTAGCGGGCGTGCACGGACAGGCACTCCAGCAAGACACTCACGCCGCGCCGGACGTTCGTATCGGGGTTGAGCATGTTCTCACCATAGTCAAAGTGGAAGGGCATGACCTGCATCAGCCCCACCGCGCCCGCCTGCGACATGGCCGCAGCATCACCACACGACTCGATCTGCATGACGATGGCGATGACATTGGGATTGACGCCGTACTCGCGCGCCCAACGCACGATCTCGCGCTCCCAGTACCGTACTTCCGGGGTATAGAAATCGGCCAGGGGTGCCCTGGCGTCGGTCAGAAAGTGCCTGCGGTTTGTCTCCCGCCCACCAGGCAGCGGCGAATCAATCACCCCCGCCAGATCGAGCACCTCCAGAGTCATCAGCGCCAGCAACAGCAGCGTCAGCCCGCCGACCAGACGTCGCCGGGCAGAACGGGCGGGCGCAGCGGGCGGCCCCATCTGCTGACGGGATGAGCGTGCGGGTTTGCGGCTCGTCATGGCACGCTCGCCGGCTCACGGCTCGACGATCTGCAGAGGGTTGGGCACAAAGACCAACACGAAGATGATCAGCGCTGCGTAGGCCAGCCAGCGCCGCCGCGCGTCAAGCTGCGTGACGGTATCCAACGGCATGGCGTAGAACCGCCCCAGGAAGAACAGCAGCAGCGTCCACAGCAACCACATGGAATTGAAGAAGGACAGAACCAGGAACACGCCCACGATGGGCAGGTAGAGCCGTTGCGCTTTCCGACCCAGCAGGGTCGAGATGACATGGCCGCCATCAAGCTGCCCAAGGGGGATCAGGTTCAGGCCAGTGATGAACAGGCCCGTCCAGCCCGCTTTGGCCGCCTGATTGATGAAGACATCTTCGTGGCCATTGGGCAGAAACCGACCAAAGACAATGAACTTGGCCAGGGCATAGAGCAGCGAGTTGCCTTCCAGGATATAGGTTTCATTGGGCAGCGGCTCGACATGCGAGGTGGCCAGCCCAATCAGCAGGATCGGCACCGCCAACACGAAACCAGCCAGCGGCCCGGCCACACCAATATCGAAGAGAACCTTGCGATTGCGCACCATCCCGCGCATCTGAATGAACGCCCCCAGGGTGCCAAAGAAGCCGAAGGGCAGCGGGATGAAATAGGGCAACGTTACTGCCACGCCATGATGACGGGCAGCGAAATAGTGCCCCAGCTCGTGCACGCCCAGAATCGCCAGCACACTCAAGGCATAGGGCCAGCCTTTCCACAGCGACGACAAGGACAGGCTGTCCCACTCCTGCATGGCCGCCTCCTGCATCGCGCCTACATAGAGCAGGCTGAGCACCGTCAGCGCCAGCAGCACGACATTGAGCCAGGCTGAATGTGGCTTGGGCTGCACACGGCCCTTGACAGCAATGAACACATGCTGCCCCTGCTCGTCGGTCGTCAGGATGGCCTGATGATCGAGCCGGGCGAAGACCTGATCCACGTGCGCAAAAGCCGTCTCGCTGTCCACTCGCAGGCGACCGATGAAGCTCACCGTCGTCTGTGGTGATGTTTCCAGGTTGGTGCGATACACCTCCATCACCGAGGCCACCGCTTCCAGCATTTGCCGTACCACATCGTTCCCCCTGGTTTCCTCCTGCGAGGGACGGATGAGGACGCTCTGACCACTGGAGAGCGCGGAGGGTTCATTGATCATGACGAAATTACCTTCCTGTCAGGGAGTGTCCGCGCCAGCGGCGGGCGGCAAGACTTCCCATTGTTCGTTGAAAGCATCGAGCGCGATGATGGCCCCGTCGCGCGTGCGTAAATAGAGGGTTGCCACGCTGGACTCGGCGGAGTCCGCCTGAAACATCCCGTCAAAGGCCACTTCCGGCGAGGTCGCCCAGCCCAGGCGCTCGCGCACACGCGGATTGCTGCGCCACACCAGGCCAAAGCCCCGGATCGGCTGTTCCAGACCGGGCGGCGGCACCAGCGACTCGTCACGGTCGGGGTCGCCCTCCTGGAACTCGTCCGGATATTGCGCCCACGTGGGAACGCGACCATCTTCAAAGACGACGTAGATGCGATCGAGCGCCTCCACCCAGATCATACGCCCGTGCTCGAAGGTCTGCTCGGCCTCCAGCGACACCTGCGGCGGCCCCGCCGGGCACGTCTCCGGCGCGGGATCGAAGAACCAGGTTTCCGGGCAAGACAGAGGAATGAGCAACGTCTGCTCCGCCGTCGCCCCACCCCCTTCGATCTCCAGCAGGAACCGCGCCACATCGCGATCTGAGCCGCGGGTGGTCACTGTGAGATCCCCGCTGGGATTCACATCCCAACGCCAGATGCGCTCGCCCGTCGCGTCCAGCCGGTAGATGCGCGCGCGCGTTGCCCCGCGTGTGCTCCAGAACAGGCGCACGTTATCGCCTGGGCGCACCGACGCCGAATCCGTGGTGAAGTACTCGACGGACAGGCCGGCCAGCGTGGGCGCGCTGGTTGCCGTCAGCGTGGCGGGTAGAGGTGAGAGCGTCGGCGCGAGCGGATGTGTCGGCGACGGGCCAGGCGTGGGCGTGGTGGGAGCAGGCGTGCGGCTCGGCGTAGGCGACGCCGTGGGCACAAGCAGCACCGCCGGAGCTGTTGGGCTGAGCGCAGCCGTGCTCGTGGGACTGGGCGCAATGGTGTAGATCACCGGCTGCGCGTTGCCGCCACAGGCTGCCAGAAACGCCATACCCAACCCTGCCAGCCAGGCCCACCACTGTTTCCCGGCGGGCAGAGCGATCTGTCGCACAGACCAGCCAGAAAAGCGCATTGCCAGCATCCTTGCACGAAAGATTCTGCCAGCTATTCTAGCACGGCTGCAACTGCCTTGCTGACGGCGGAGGAGAACACGCTTCGGCTGGGGCCGAAGTTCAGCGCGTGTTCACCGGATAGCGCAGATAGCGCACAGGCGCAGGTTCCAGGCTCTCCCGCACCGCCTCGATGATCGCCTGGCGGGCCGCCTCGTCGTGCTGAAAGTCCATGTCGTCGGCGGGCACCACCAGCACCGGGCAACTTCTCCAGCGGGCGATCCACTCGTCGTAGAGCATGTTGAGGCGCGACAGATACTCGGCAGAGATATCGCGCTCGAAGTCGCGCCCGCGCAGGCGAATGCGCGCCTGCAACGTCTGCACGCTGGCCTTGAGGTAGATCAGCAGGTCGGGCGGCGGCAGGAAAGCGCGAATGCCCTCGTAGAGATCGCGATAAGCGCCGTAGTCGCGCTCGGACATGTGCCCCTGCTGATACAGGTTGAGCGCGAAGACTTCCGCGTCCTCATAGACGCTGCGATCCTGCACCACCGACCCCGGATGATCGACCAACTGACGGTGATGTTGCAGCCGCCGTGAGAGGAAGAATACCTGCGAATGAAAGCTCCACCGGCGCATATCCGCGTAGAAATCCGCCAGATAGGGGTTCTCATCCACAGCCTCGAAGAAAGCTTTCCAGCCGAAGGCCTCGGCCAGGATGCCGGTCAACGTGGACTTGCCCACGCCGATATTGCCGCCGATGGCGACGAAGTGCTTGTTCGAATTCACCGGCTGAATCATGCCTCTTTCTCCTCTGCGCTCGCCTCCGCCGACTGCTTCGGAGACTGATCGCCGCGCAGCCGTTCCAGATACGCCGCTTCCAGGTCCACCTGGGCATGGTTGGCCAGCGCCAGCAGGCAGGCGAACACCCCGGCCAGCCTGTCGCGCAGCGGCGGGAGCATCCGGTCGCCTTCGTCAGAGCGCGTCGCCTGCCAGTGCTCTGCCAGCGTCTCCGCCAGAGCGCCGATCTCGCGCTGCAGACGCAGAAAGTTCAGGAACGGATCGCCAGGCGCCCCCTCTTGCTGGCGCAGATGCAGTTGGAAGTCGCCCAGCCGCCGCGCGCTCTGGTCGGGTGCGACGGCCTCGCCCGCGGGCGGGGCAACTCCCGCGACTTCCAGACCCGGCAGGGCGGGTTGACGCGGCCCGGCCCCCAAAGCCCCACGAATGCGGCTGAAGATTTCGGCGCGGTCTTCAGCATTGCGCACGAAGTCAATGTTGTTGGTGTCTATCGTGAGCACCGGCGCGGCCTGATAGGCCCCGAAGAAGCGCTCGTAGGCCAGGCGCAGGCTGTCAATATAGGCCGGGTCCATGTTGCGCTCGTAGGGCCGGTCGCGCGCGGTGATACGGCTCATCAGGGTATCCGTGTCCGCCTTCAGGAAGACCACCAGGTCGGGCCGCAGGACGTTCTCGGCCAGCGCCTCCTGCACGCTGTAGTACGTCCTCAGTTCGTCGCCAGCCAGGTTGACCTCGGCGAACAGGCGATCTTTGTCGAACATGTAGTCGCTGATCAGGGGGCGCGCCATGTTCTTGAGCTGACGCTGTTGGTGATAACGGCTGAGCAGAAAGAAAATTTGCGTCTGGAAGGCGTAGCGGGCGCGATCCTGGTAGAAACTGCTGAGGAAGGGGTTCTCCTCGAAGACTTCCAACACCAGTTGGCCGCCAAGTTCTTTGTGCAACATGCGCGCCAGCGTAGTCTTGCCTACGCCGATCACGCCCTCGATGGCCACATAGGCTTGCACAGCGCTCATTTCCCTGTCCATTACGTGGGTGCAAGACGAAGTTCCAGAGGGAGCGAAGTCCTTCGCGCAGCCCTCGCCATGCCTCAGTATACGCCCCCGCCCCCTGACTTGTCCAAAATCGCCCCTGGTCAGGCTCCTGGCCCTCGCCCGGCATCGGGCAGGCGAAGTGCTCTTCTGGCACCTGACGAAGTGCGCCAACCAGGATATGATCAGCCGACCATCTACCAGGAGCCTGCCCATGAAATTCACCGGCACCATCTTGCGCGTTCAGCGCAGCCGTTCAGCAGTGACGCTGATCATCGAGACGCCGATGGGTCTGCGCGGCGTCGAACTGGATCGCGAGCTATGGACGCAGATTCTGACCGACTTCGCGCAGCCCGCCGACGCCACGCTCGCCGGCTGGAAGGTCGAATACGATCCGGCGCACGGCGATCTGGACATCATCGCTCCAGCCGGTCACGAAGCCGAAAGCCTGGACAGGCAGAGCGAACCAGACCAGCCAGACACCCGCAGGGAAGCCGATCGTTGACCGTCGGCCCGTTGCCGGGCAGACAGAGTAAAATGGACACAGCCCTATACGGAGAAAAGGTGCTCCCATGTCCGCTCTGCCCGCCCGTGTCTGGTATGCCTGGCGAGGTCGTCGCCGCCGGACGAAGATCGCCCTGCTGGCCCTGATCGCGCTGTTCGGCGCGGGTGCGGCCCTCTATGCCTGGGTCTTCGCCGGATTGCCCGACGTAGATGAGATCAACGCCCGGCTGGCTCTGCCCAGCACGCGCATCCTCGACCGGCAGGGGCGGCTGCTCTATCAAATCGCCGATCCGCAGACCGGCATCAATCAGCAGGTGAGCCGTGCCGACGTCCCCGATTGCCTGATCCAGGCCACCCTCGCCACCGAGGACGCCAACTTCTACCAGCACCCCGGCGTAGACTGGCAGGGCATTGCCCGCGCCGTGTGGATCAACCTGCGCGGCGGCGAAGTGGTGGCGGGCGGCAGCACCATCACGCAGCAGGTGGCCCGCAATCTGTTGCTCGACCCGCAACAGCGCGCCGAACGCACCCTGCGCCGCAAGCTGCGCGAAAGCGTGCTGGCCCTGCAACTGACGCGGCGCTACTCCCGCGACGACATCCTGATGCTGTACCTCAACCAGACCTACTACGGCAACCTGGCCTATGGGGTGGGAGCAGCCGCGCGTGCCTACTTTGGCAAAGAGGTCGAGGAATTGACGCTGGCCGAGTGCGCCATGCTGGCCGGGTTGCCCCAGGCCCCGGCCCTGTACGATCCGCTCACCGATCCGGCGGCGGCCAAAGCCCGACAGCGCGTGGTGCTCGATCTGATGGTGCGGCACGGCTTCCTCACGCAGGACGAAGCCGATCGCGCCTATGCCGAACCGTTGCAGTTCGCCGCCACGCCCTTCCCTATCGAAGCGCCGCATTTCGTCACTGCCGTGTGGACGCAGCTTCAGCGCGACTTTCCCGATCAGTTGCGCGAAGGCGGGCTGGAAGTCATCACCACGCTCGACCTGAGCTGGCAACACGCCGCCGAAGAAGCCGCCCGCCGTCACCTGGCGCGGCTCAACAACCCGCCGTCTGGAGAGCCGCCGCACAATGCCCACAACGCCGCCCTGGTCGCCCTCGATCCCTACACCGGGCAGGTACTGGCCATGCTGGGCAGCCCGGACTATTTCGACGAGCGCATTGATGGAGCCGTCAACGCGGCGCTGGCCCCGCGTCAACCCGGCTCGGCGCTCAAACCATTCACCTATGCCGCCGCCTTCGACCCGCAACGCCCCGATCCCTGGACGCCCGCCACCATGATCCTGGACGTGCGCACACCGTTCGTCACGCGCCGTCTGGAAAGCTATACGCCGGCCAATTTCGGGCTGGTCGAACACGGGCCGGTGCTGGTCCGCGAGGCGCTGGCTTCGTCCTACAATATCCCGGCGGTAGTGGCCCTGGAGCACATCGGCGTAGATACGCTGATCCACCTGCTGACCAGCCTGGGCATCAGCACGCTGTCCGACCCCAATCGCTACGATCTGTCGCTGACGCTGGGCGGCGGTGAAGTGCGTCTGCTGGAACTGACCGCTGCCTACGCTGCGCTCGCCAATGGCGGCTACCGCGTGACACCCTCGCTGATCCTGGAAGTGCGCGACCGGGCAGGCCACCTACTCTACCAGTGGCAGCCTCCGGCGTGGGATACGCCAGTGATCGATCCGCGCGTGGCCTTTCTCATCACCGACATCCTCAGCGACAACGAAGCTCGTATTCCTTCGTTCGGCCCGGCCAGCCCGCTGAACATCGGACGCCCCGCCGCCGCCAAGACCGGCACGACCACCGACTTCCGCGACAACTGGACGATCGGCTACACGCCCAATCTGGTAGTCGGCGTGTGGGTGGGCAACGCTGACAACACCCCCATGGTGGAGGTCAGCGGGATCAGCGGGGCTGGGCCAATCTGGCACGAGTTCATGCGCCAGGTGTTGCGGGGTCAACCAGAACTGACGTTCCCTGTACCTGCTGGACTGGTGCGGGCAGAAGTGTGCGCTACATCGGGCCTGCTGCCCACGCCCTATTGCCCGCGCACGCGCTGGGAATGGTTCATCGAGGGCACTGTCCCTACCCGCCCCGATACTCTATATCAGCCCTTCGTCATTGATCGCCGCACCGGCCTGCTGGCCGACACCAGCACTCCGCCCGAAGATCGCGAGGAGCGCGTCTATCTGGTGCTGCCGGCGGAAGCGCGCGAGTGGGCGCTGCGCCAGGGTATCCCACAGCCCCCCCTCGACGCGCATCTGGTCGGCACGGCTCAGGACGAAGCGCGTCTGCTCTCGCCCGACCCGTACACGGTGTTTCGTCTCACCCCCCTGCTGCCGGTCGAAGCGCAGCAGATCCGTCTGCGCGTTGCCGTGCCAGCGGACACGACGCAGGTCACCTACTGGCTGGACGATGCACCGTTGATTACAGTCGAGCAAGCCCCCTTCGACCATTGGTGGACGTTGCAACCGGGCGAACACAGCCTGTACGCCGTCATCACCCGCAGCGATGGCACGACGTTGAGCACCAACACCGTGCCCTTCCGTGTGACAGAGTGGCAGTCGCTGGACGAACGGCCTGCGTCCGGCGTGCCTGGCTGACCAGTTTCGTCTGGCAGGGGAATTTCAGGGCGCTGTTGAGGAGGCCAGCAGGCGCGCGCGTGCAGCCCGCAGAGCATCGCGGGTGCGCACCGTCTCCGTGCTAATGCTGATCGGCATCATGCCATGCCAGCCGAAGGTCGTCATATACTCGACCGTCAGCGCACCGCGATAGCCCGCGTTGAACAGGTCTTGCAGCAGGCGAGTGATGTCTATGGTTCCCTCGTTATGAGGAGTCTGCAGGGCACCGCGTCGCGCCTGCCGGATGTGCACATGCGCCACGTGATCCAGCAGGGGCGCGACCTCGCGGCTGACAATGCCCTGGTAGACGAAATGAGCGTAGTCCAGTGTGACGCTCAACCCTGGCACGGCTTCCAGCAACAGCAGCGCCTGTTCGGGGCGCTGCGCCACTGAGTCCATATGCGGCTCAAACGAGATGCGCAGATCGGTATCTTCTGCCGCCCCCAACATGCGCAGCAAAGCCGGAATGGCGCGGGCCAGGCTGTGATCCGGCCCGTCCTGGTGCACCAGGCCCGGTGACACTGTGATTCCCGGCGTCCCCAGCGCCACTGCAAAGGGGATCAACCGCTCGAACAGGGTGAGCTGAGCTTCGCGCTGCGCCGGATCGGGCGCATTGGTGTAGGGAAGCATCAGGTACAGATCGGTGATGGTCAGATCGAAGCGTTGCAGCAGGTGCAGAATCGTGGCGGCTTCGGCTTCCGGGTAGGCAGCGGCGCGGTTGATATCGAGGTGCGGTCCCGATCCCAGGTCAATGCAGCGAAACCCCAGCCGCGCAATCGTTCCCACCGCCTCTTCGAGCGGCAGATCGTTGTAGGCCCACGCATGGCAGGCTATGCGCATCGTGATCACGCCCTGACCTCCCCAGGCGCACCGCGGACACACGCTCCCCATTATATGCGTGTCCTTCGCGCCGGGCTAACCGCCAGACGGTGCGCTTTTCACCCCGCACGCCGTGTTGGATGAGCGCTGTTTCCTGCTATAATGGCCCCTGTTGCGACAGGCTCTTCGCTCATCAGGATAGGGGAGGATGTTTGACCCATTTGTCATTCAGCCAGCCGCCACACCTGCCCGGCGTGCCCCGCACTCCCATAGCTCCAGCCCCCTATGAGTATCGGCCTGCTAGTCCGCTGTAGCCGCGAACTTCTGGACCTGGAGCTTGGGCGCGACGTACAACGCGCGTTTGCTCTCTACGCCGAAGAACTCCTGGCCTGGAATGAGCGTATGAACCTGACGGCCATCACCGATCCTGAAGCGATCGCGATGCGCCACTTTCTGGACTCGCTTTCGGTCAAGCTGGCAGTGTCCTTCAGCCCTGGGATGCGCGTCATTGACGTAGGTACCGGTGCGGGTTTCCCCGGCTTGCCCCTGCGCCTGGTGTTTCCTTCTATCGAGCTGACTCTGCTGGAAGCCACCACCAAGAAAACTCTCTTCCTGGAACATATCACCAAACGGTTGGGGCTGAGCAACGTGCGCATCCTCAATGCGCGCGCCGAAGAAGCCGGCCAGGACCCGACCACGCGCGAAAAGTTCGATCTGGCGGTCGCGCGGGCTGTCGCCCCGATGCCCGTGCTGGCCGAATATCTGCTGCCCTTCTGCCGTGTAGGGGGGCGCTGCGTGGCGCTCAAAGGGGAACACGCCGCTGCCGAAGTGCAGACCGCCGAGAACGCCCTGCGTATCCTGGGCGGGCGGCTGATCAAGATCATCCCGGTTGAGTTACCCCTGGTGGTGGAGACTCACCATCTGGTGGTGATCGAAAAGGTCGCGGCGACACCGCCGCAGTATCCGCGTCGGCCTGGCATCCCTTCGAAACGTCCTTTGTGAGTGCTCAGGGTGTCGGCCTGGTGACGGCGACGATCTGCCCCTGATGCACGTGCCAGCGCACCGCCCGCCGCAGGAAGTTCTCCGTGAAGATGTCCGGCTCGGTCGTCGTCAGCAGCGCCTGCGAAACCTGCTCGATGCGCGCCAGCAGATAGGCGCGCCGGGTGCTGTCCAGTTCTGCCACCACTTCGTCCAGCAACAGGATCGGCCATTCACCCAGCGTGTCGCGCATCCACTGCAACTCGGCCAGCTTCAGCGCCAGGACGGCGGTGCGCGCCTGCCCACGCGAACCGTACAGCCCCAGGTCGCGCCCGTTGACCCGCAGGCGCAACTCGTCGCGCTGCGGCCCGCTGAGCGTCATGCCGCGGGCGATCTCCTCCTGGCGCGTGCGCAGCAGTTGTTCAGCGTACTGCCGGGCGATTTCCTCTGCCCCGATCTCGCGGTTGAGATCAAGCCCTGGCACGTCGAAGGAAAGTTGCCCGGAATTGTTGGGCGTGGCCAGAAACCCCGGCTGATAGCGCAGTTCCAGGTCTTCCGCCCCGCCGGTCAGGTCAGCGTGAATGCGCCGTGCCCGGTATTCCAGGTCGCGCAACAGGCGTTGCCGCCCGGCCACGACAATCCCTGCCGACGAAGTGAGTTGCTCGTTCCAGTAATCCAGTTCGTCCGGGCGAGCTTCGCCCTCGGCGATGCGCTTGAGTAGCGCATTGCGCTGACCCAGCACCTTCTCGAACAGCGCCAACGCCTGGCAATACTGGCTGTCCGTCTGGCAGAGAGCTGTGTTCAGGTAGCGCCGCCGCTCGACGGGTGCTCCCTCGACCAGCACCAGGTCTTGCGGCAGAAACATGACGACGTTGATCTGCCCGATCAGGTCCATGACCCGCCGCGTCACGCCGTTGACGCGCACGTCTTTTTGCAGGCGCGTCCCGTTCAGGCCGTCCGGCACCTGCGTCAGCGTGATCTCGACGCGGTTGTACAGGCCACTGGCCAGCATCACCTGGGCGCTGATCCGCGCATAGGGCAGCACGTCCCGCTCGGCATCCCAGTTGATCAATTGCCGGTCGGTCGTAGTGTAAGGCGAATGCGCCGTCGCCAGATAGTAGATTGCTTCCAGCAGGCTGGTCTTGCCCTGGGCATTGGCTCCGTGGATCAAGACCGGCCCTTCTGGCAACGAGACTTCCAGCCGCGCATAGTTGCGGAAGTTGTAAAGGGAAAGATGCTCGATACGCATGAATGGACAGTGGGCCTTCGTGCTTCAAGTGCGCCGATCGCCCTTCAAGTATACCGCTGCGCAGCCTCGATCACACGTCGAGCAGCAGCGGCACGCCCAGCCGGTACGCCACGTACAGGGCGTAGAAGAAGCGCTTGAGCGCCGTAATGGTCGCGTCGTCCTCCGGATCGGGCAGGTGCAGAAAAGGGATATGCTCGTCAATCCACGCCTGCGAGGGCGGATGAGCCAGTTGCATCATCACGTCCGCGTCCAGATCGGGCGATACCGCGCCGAAAAACTGCAACAGCACTGACCCATGCGCCGGATAGATCGGGCCAGAGAGGAATAGCAGCTCGAAGACCTGATCGCCGCTGACAGTCAGCGCTTCCAGATCGCGCTGCAACGCCCGCTCGCTTTCCAGGAAGACGCCCGGTTGCGTGCGCAGGGCAGCGGCTGTCTCCCCCGTGTAGCCCAGGTCGCGGATGGCCTGCTGCAGCAGCAGGAAAAGCAGAGGATGCCGATTGTCCGGCAGTTGTTCCAGCAACCAGCGCTCGCCCGCCGCCGAAATCGGGTAGTTGATCGTCCCCGTGCAGCCGAAGGGCTGTCCCCACAGGTTGGCCGGGCAGTGGGCGCAATGCGCTTCCCAGGGCAGCAAGTCCTGAGCCGCGTCCAGCAAATCCTGCACCACGATCAACTCGGTTTCCTCGCTACCGTCCGGCAGGCGGCGTACCATCTCGAAGGCCATTTCCGCCGGAGGGCGATAGTCCCCGTGATCGCGGTAGAGCCGGATGATGCGCTCCGCCCGGTCGCGCCCCTTCAGGCGGCCCATCAGCCCTTCCACGGTGAGAGCGCGCTTCGGCTCGCAATCGAAGTCCACCAGATAGTCAATACCCATGAGTCGCCAGTCCTGCACAAAAGAAGCCGCCCCACGGCCTGCTCAGGCGCGGGGCGGCAACGCTTCACGTCCTGGATGGGCCTGCGTTTAGCGGATGGGCAGATCGGGCACGCGGCCCTCGATCAACGTCACCAGCGGCGAATAGACCCAGCCTTCCTGTCCATTGTAGGTGATCAGATACCAGGCACCAGTCGTGTTGCGGCCCAGCACGACAAACTCCGCGCCTGCTGGAACTTCACCGATTTCAGTACCCTTGACGCTGGCCGCGTCGCGCAGTTTCAGAGTCGCTGTCGCCTGCCCGCGCACCGTCACCGTCTGCTCCGTCTGCGGGACGAACACCGAGCCGGCTGGCGGTGTGGGCACCACCTCCGCGCTGACGACCAGGTCGCTGGCCTTGCCGTCAAGCAGAGTCACGTAGAGCGCCGAGACCCAGCCACGAATGCCCTGGTAGCTGACCAGGTACCACGATCCATTGCGGTTGCGCGCCTCGACCGTGAGCGTCGCGCCCTGTGGCACCGAACCAATGATCTGCGAGGCATAGAGCGACGCCCCATCGCGCATGCGCAGCGTGTCGGTCGTTTGGCCCTGCAACATACGGCGCGGCGGCCCTTCGGGCGGCAGCGCGGGCGGGGCTATGGGCAGATCGAGGCGCGGGATGTCGTCCACGAAGTCCGGCTGCCCGCCGCCGGTCGTGTCCTGGTTCCTGGCCTTGTCTGTCGAGTAGAGGTAGACCCATTCGTTGCTCACCCAGCCCTGTCGCCCATCGCCCAGGTCAATGAGCAACCACGACAGATCGGGCACGCCGCCCAAGACCTCGTAATCGTCGGGGTAGGAAATCTGTGCGATGACCGGGTTGCCCAGCCCTGGGCCGGTGCGCACGTTGACCCTGTCACCGGTCGCCGCAGCCAGCACGCGGGCGGGCGGCGGAGGAGGAGTCGCAGCGACCGAGCCAGCGCCACCGCCCCCTACCCCTTCGACCAGGAACCAGCGTACCTGCACGCGAGCGTTGCCTGTCGCCTCGTAGTACTCCACCTTCAGGTCGTGATTGCCCGCGGTGAGCGCGTACACATCGGCGTCGTAGGTGCGGTAGCCTTCGGGATTGCCGTGCCATTCGTTGAGAATCTGCGTCACGTCAATCCACATACGCACGCCGTCATCCGCGCCTACCTGGAAACGCCAGCGCCCGGTAGTGGGAATGTTGACCGTCGTCGTCCAGCGCACGCTGAAGTTATCGGCGTTGACCTGCGGAGCGGGCGAACCCGCGCCCCAGTCGAAGTTGATGTCGCCATCGACGCGGGTCAGCGAAGGCGCGCCACTCAGATCAAGGTTGTTGTAGTATGAGGCGTTCCAGCTTGCGGGGCCGTACACGGTGCCCGCCGCCGGAGCGCCGCCGCCCCCGCTGCCGCTGAAATACCATTCAACCTTCACGCCCGCATTGCCACCGGCTTCGTAGTATTCCACTTTCAGATCGTGATTGCCGGCGGTGAGCTGATCAATGCTCACTTCGTAGGTACGGTAGCCTTCCGGATTGCCGTGCCATTCGTTCACGATAGGCGTCACGTCAATCCACATGCGCACGCCATCATCCGCGCCCACGCGGAAGGTCCACTTGCCCGCCGTCGGGAAGTTGACCGTCTTCGTCCAGCGTGCGCTGAAATTGTCAGCAGGGACTGCCGGGTCTGGCGAGCCGCCCGCCCAGTTGAAGTCAATGCGATCGTCAATGCGCGTCACCACCGGGCTGCCCGACAGCGTCGGGTTGTTGAAGTATTGCGCATTCCATTGTGTGCCGGGGTTAGCCTCGGCCACGCCTACCTGGCCAGACCAGAGCGGCCCAGGCCCCAGGATCGCCACGAGACAGAGCGCGGCGATCAGACTGCCAATGATCAGGTTACGCATGGTCATCTTCCTGTTACCACTCGCCAGCCGGATACAACGCGGGGATTATAAAGTGAGCGCCGTTGATCTGGCAAACTACGCCTGCCCTACACTCCCATCATGTTCCGGCACCAACCGCCCGCTCCAGCACGCGCAGGGTTTGTTGGGCGGCACGCTCCCAGGTGAAGGTAGCCGCCTGCTGGAAACCGCGCTCGACCAGGCTGGCCCGCAACGCCTCGTCGCTCACCACGCGGCCAATGGCCGCGGCAATCGCCCCCACGTCGCGCGGATCCACCAGCAGCGCCGCATCGCCAGCGACTTCTGGCAGAGAGGAAGTGTTGCTGGTGATCACCGCCGTGCCGCAGCGCATGGCCTCCAGCACCGGAAAGCCGAAGCCCTCGTGCAAAGAGGGGAAGACGAGCGCCAGCGCCCCGCTGTACAGCGCGGGCACGTCAGCGTCGGCCACATAGCCGGTCATGACAACGTCCGGCGCTCCCGCTGTCCAGACCGGATCGTAGAGCCAGCCCCGCGGCCCAGCCAACACCAATCCCACATCGCGGACGCCGCTCTGCTCGCGCCACTGCGCATACGCGCGCACGATGCGGGCAATGTTCTTGCGCGGCTGCAAGGTGCCCACGAAGAGCAAATAGCGTTCCGGCAGGCCGTAGCGCTGACGCACGGCGGCCAGGCGGGCAGGGTCGCGCACCGGAGCCAGAGACGGATCTATGCCAGGGTAGACCAGCGCGATACGATGCTGCGGGATGTTGTAGTGAGCGGAAATGTCGCGGGCGGTCGCCAGCGAATCGGCCAGGATGCGCGTCGCCCGGCGCGTGCTGTGCCGGGTTGACCAGTCCAGGTAACGGCGAGCCAGCGGCGGATGAGCCTCTGGGAAGTACACATAGCCCAGATCGTGTACGGTGACCACTGCCGGGCCAGGGAACCACAGCGGCAGAGTATGCGCTGGCACAAAAGTCACGTCGGGGCGACAGCGCCACAGCGCCGCCGCAAAGCGCAGATGCGTCCACGCCCTCGGCCAGGGGATGACGCGCTGTTCCACATGTGAACAGGCGGGGAACAGGCCAGGAGCGGGGGTATCTCGGAAGTAGAGCACAAAGCGATGCGAAGTCTCCAGCGCAATCAGGGCACGGATCAACTGCAGGGCGTAGGTCTCCGTACCTGTGCGGCGGGCGACAGTCGCCCGACTGGCGTCTATGGCAATGGTGAGCGCCGCCATATCGCTTCACCTTGTCTGGCGTCGAAAGGCTGCGGGCAGCAGCATCAAGCCCAGCGCCGCCAAAACCAGGGGCCAATAGTCGGCCACCTGATCCAGCAACGCCTGATCGGCTGCGCCGCTGCTCACCCAGTAGGCAGCGCCACCGGCCACCGCGGCCAGCACTGCCAGCCATACCAGCCGCAAATCGTGCAGGCGCTCGATCAGATACGTCACGAAGAGGGTGATCGCCAGCGACCAGAGCAGCGCCGGCCACCACTCGGCAGCGTCGGGGTGTTCGTCCACGCCATAGACGATCGCCGCCAGCACCCCCGCTGTCACCCAGAGATAGAGACCGATCAGCAACAACCCGCGCTCGCGCCGACCGAAGACAAGCGCGTGAAAGACAAAGGTGAAGCCCAGGCCCAGCACCGCCATCCCAGCGAGCGTCGCCGTCGAGAAATCGGGCACGTCGGCCAGGTCGTGTTCGCGGGCCAGCAGATAGGCCCCCAGAGCGATCAATCCCAAAGCCAGCGGCAACACGCCGATCTGATGCCGCAGCCGACGCCGAAAGCTCTGCGCGCGCGGCTGCCGCACCCGCTCTTCGCGCTCAGCGACTTCCTGCGCCATCTCGCGTTCTGCCCTGGCAGGCTCCGCTACCACGGGCATCACCGGGAAGTCTTCGGGCGGCTCGGTCGGCAAGACTGGCTCGTCGGGCAGGGCGGCCATCGCCTCGCTCAGCGACTCGATGTCGCCCTCCGCTTCCGGCTCTTCCGGCCCGGCGGATGCCTCCAGCACTTCCAGCTCGCGCTCGAAGTCTTCGGCAGAGCGCAGCGGGACTTCTTCGTCTTCCGCTCCGGCGTCCGGAACACTCAGGTCGAGCGTATCGGCGGGTTCTGCGTTCTGCTCTTCGTCGTGAAATTCGCGCTCTTCTGCCACGGCCTGGTATCCTCCCGCCCGCTATTGTAGCACCCCCCTCGCCCAGGGCAACTGCGTCACGCTCCCGCTTTACCCAGGAAACCGGCTGCTGCGGTACAATGTCGCCAGGGTCTGTTAGCGATTTCACCAATACAGGTGTACGGCGATTCAATGATCCACGTTTCAGACCGCCGATTGTTCATCGTGGGCGTGCCCGTCGATCCGGCCACATTCGAAAGCATGCTGACTCACATCGAAACGTGGCTCGCCCGGCGCGACCGCGTCTACCAGATTTGCACCGTCAGCCCAGAGTTCGTCATGATCGCGCAGGACAATCCGGATTTCATGCGCGCCCTGCATCAGGCCGACCTGTGCGTGGCCGATGGGGTTGGGCTGCTGCTGGCGGCGCGTCTGCTGGGACGCCGTCTGCCGGAGCGCGTCACTGGCTCCGACGGAGTGCCGCTGATAGCCCGCCGCGCCGCCGAACGCGGGTGGAAACTGTTCCTGCTGGGTGCAGCGCCGGGCGTCGCCGAACGTGCCGCCGCCCGCCTGGTCGCCGACAACCCCGGTCTGATCATCGCCGGTACTCATGCGGGCAGCCCTGCCCCCACCGAAGAAGACGAGATCGTCGCCCGCGTCAATGCCAGTGGCGCGGATATCCTCTTCGTCGCCTATGGTGCGCCGCAACAAGACCTGTGGATTGCCCGCAACCGCGACCGGCTAAGCGTCGCTGTTGCCATGGGCGTGGGCGGAACGTTCGATTTCATTGCCGGAGTTGTGCCGCGCGCTCCGCGCTGGATGCGTCGCCTGGGCCTGGAATGGCTGTATCGGCTCTACCGGCAACCCTGGCGCTGGCGGCGGATGTTGCGTTTGCCGCGCTTCGTGTGGGCGGTGCTCACGCGACGCGAACGCCCCCTGCCTTTGGCTGGAGAGGACAGAGTGCCATGACCATCTATCTGGACGTATCGGCGGCGGTGAACAGTCGGGCCGGGCTGGGCCGCTACGCACAATCGCTCGCCAACGCTCTGATTGCCGAACTGGACACGCCCCCCACCCTCTTCTACAACCGCACCGGGCAGGCGCGCACTTTCCCGGAATGGAGTGCCGTCCCGCAGCGCTCGATCCGGCTGGGCTACAAGCCCTGGCGCATGGCCGTCTGGCTGGGACAACTGGCTCGCCTGTCGTTCGGGCGATTGGTGCCGGGGGCCAGGCTGTTTCACGCCACCGAACACCTGCTGTTGCCGTTGCGCGGCGTGCCGACAGTGCTCACCGTGCACGACCTGATCTTCAAGCTCTTCCCACAGCATCACAAGAAACTGAATTACTGGTATCTCAACCTGGCCATGCCGCTCTTCGTCCGTCGCGCCAGCGCGATCATCGTCGTCTCGCAGGCGACCAAGAATGATCTGATCCGCTATTACCACACGCCGGATCACAAGATCACGGTAGTACACGAAGCCGCTGCGCCGCACTTCCGCGTGGTATCCGACGACGAGGTGGCGCGGGTGCGCGCGAAATACAACCTGCCGGGGCGCTTCCTGCTGGCCGTGGGCACCATCGAACCGCGCAAGAATCTGGCTCGACTGGCCGAAGCCCTGGCCCTGTTGCGCCGCGACGATCGCTCGCTGGAACTGGTCGTTGTGGGGGCCAAAGGCTGGCTGTACGACGAGTTCTTCGCCCGTGTGCGCGAACTGGGTCTGGAACAGGTCGTGCATTTCCCCGGCTACGTGCCCGACGACGACCTGCCCGCTGTCTTCCGCGCCGCGACCGTCTACGTGATGGCCTCGGTCTACGAGGGGGCCGGGCTGCCGGTGTTGGAGGCGATGGCCTGCGGCGCGCCCGTAGTCAGCAGCCGCGAGTCCAGTATGCCAGAACTGGGTGCGGATGTGGCGCGCTATTTCAACCCGTACGACGTGCGACACATGGCCGACGTGATCGGCATGGTGCTGGCTGACGACCGGCTGCGGGCGGAAATGGCCGCCGCCGGCCCGGAACGCGCCGCCCGTTTTTCGTGGCAGCGCGCCGCCCGCGAGACCCTGGCCGTCTATCAGCGTCTGCTGTCCTGAGGGAGGGCTGATGCCATGCTTGTCCGCGATGTGATGACCCCCAATCCGGTGACGGTCCGCCCTTCGGACACGCTGCTCACCGCCAGGGCGCGCATGGAAGCAACCCGCTGCCGCCGCCTGCCCGTGCTCGACGAGCAGGGGCACCTGTGCGGGATCATCACCGACCGCGACCTGCGCCTGGCGACACACTCCCCGCTGGTGCTGCGCGAACGCTGGGAAGACGAACTGCTGCTCACCCGCACCGAAGTAGACGCCTGCATGACGCCCGACCCCATCACCATTTCCGCCGACGAGCCGGTAGAAAGAGCCGTAGACCTGCTGCTGGAGCACACCATCAGTGGGCTGCCAGTGTTGGAGGGTGATCGGCTGGTGGGCATCGTCACCGTCACCGATTTGCTGCGTGCATTGCGCGATCTGTTGCGTTCAGGGCGACCCTGAGTCGGCTACAATAGGATCAGCACACATAGACTGAGCGTGCAGGAGGAATGCCTGTGACCGCCTTTCCCGCTTACTACGCGCCAGAACGCATTGGAAAACTGACCTACCCAGACACGGCTGCCGCGGCTTCGGCAGGGCTGGCCGCCGGGCTGCCCTCTGCTGACCAGGACACGCGGCGCGTGATGTTGTTGCTGATTGACCCACAGGTGGACTTCATTCACCCCGACGGGGCGCTGTGCGTGCCGGGCGCAGTGGACGACACGCGCCGCACCGTGGAATGGATTTACCGGCACGCTGGCGAGATCACGACTATCGCCGCGTCGCTGGACAGTCACCTGCCACGGCAAATCTTCTTCCCCACCTGGTGGCGCGACGCTTCCGGTCAGCCGCCCGCGCCCTTCACGCCGATCAGCGCCGCCGAGGTCGAGGCGGGCAAGTGGGTTCCGCTCTATGAGCCGGAATGGTCGCGCGCCTATGTGCACGCGCTGGAAGAAAACGCCCGCAAGCAGTTGATGATCTGGCCGTTCCACACCCTGATCGGCACGCCGGGCCATGCCATCACGCCCGCGTTGTACGAAGCCATCGCTTATCATGCCGCCGCGCGTCAGGCGCAGCCGCATTTCGTGCTCAAAGGCTCGCTGCCACAGACCGAGTACTACTCATTGCTGGAACCCGAAGTGAAAGTGCCCGGTCATCCAGAAGGCGGGCTGAATACGGCTTTCCTGTCCGTGCTGGAAAACCACGACCTGATCTACGTGGCCGGGCAGGCCAAGAGTCACTGCGTGCTGGAGACGCTCGGCTCGGTGATGCGCATCTACCGCGACCGTCCGGCGGAGATCGCCAAGTGGCGCGTGCTGACCGACTGCATGTCGTCCGTTGTTCACCCGCAGATAGACTTCGACGCGCTGGCCGAAGAAACGCTGGCCCGCTATGCAACCCAGGGGTTGCGCCTGGTGCGCTCGACCGATCCTGTTGGTTAGTCGGAGACTGAGTCAGCGGGGCCGAGCTTCTCGATTACCAGCAGGTGCGACAGTCCCAGGACGCGGAAAGGCGTGCGCTCCAGCAGGTAGAGCGTATCGCGCAGCCAGCGACCCAGGCGCGGGTAGCGCTGAATGATGTTGTCGTAGCCGCCGAAGATGCGCCCGTGATGCACAATCCGCACCGGCAGGCCGTCGAACAGGCGGCGCACATCGCGGGCGGTGTAGGTGCGCACATGCGGAGCCAGCCGGTCGCGCCAGCGACGGGGCAGGTAGTTGATCAGCGGCGTGTTGCCGAAATGGTAGACGCCGCGCCAGTAATGCCCGTGCTGTTCGACGGGATACCAGCGGTTCGGGCAGAACAGCACCAGCCGCCCGCCCGGTTTGAGCACGCGCACCATCTCTTCGACGGCGCGGCGGTCGTCGGAGACGTGCTCGATCACCTCGTTGGAGAGAATGGTATCGAACAGGTTGGCGCGATAGGGCAGCGCTTCCGCCGCAGCGACCAGGGCGTGAGGCGTATCCGCCCGCGCTTCGCGCACCCGCTCGAATTCCAGGTCGAACGCCTCTACGAAAAGCGAGTAGCGGCGGCGAATCTGGCTGCTGTACGCCCCTACGCCGCATCCCGCTTCCAGCACCCAGGCGCTCCGCAACTCCGCCCAATGCCCGATCATGCGCAGACGGCGTTCCTGCCCGTCGCGCCACACATAACTTGGCTCGCCCCGCACCGCAGCCAGATGAGACGGCTGATGTGTCATGGCGCGTCATCCTCTGCCAGAGGGCGCAGGCGCGCCATCAGATAGGCGTCGGCGTAGTGCCCGTCGCGGAAGGCAAACTCGCGGATGGTGCCCTCGATCTCGAAGCCGAACTTGCGGTAAAGGGCGATGGCCGGCTCGTTATCCGTGAATACTTCCAGCTCCACCCGGCTGATCGCCAGCCAGCGTTCGGCCAGGTCGAGCGCGGCCTCCAGCAACACGGTCCCGATGCCGCGGTGCTGATAGTCGCCATGTACCATCATGGCCAGACGAGCGGTATGGGCACGGCGGCCAGTGCCTGGCTGCAACCGCAACAACCCCACCGCCACCCCGTTGACCACAGCCACCAGTTCTACCTGGTTGGCGGGCCGATTCTCCAGCCGGTCGCGGATGGCATCGCGCGAGGGATAGGGCAACTGCAGGGTGTGAAAGACCACATTGGCGCTTTCCTGCATGGCGGCGATATCTTCCCAATCGTCCGCCTCCACGCTGCGCACCAGGATTTCGGGTTGCATCACGCGCCGGGTCATGGCGTCTCCTCCCGCTCGCCGGAACCAGCCGCCGGTCGCAAACGCGCCAGCAACCAGGCGTCCGCATACTCCCCGCCCTGCACCACATAGCGCCGCATGGTCGCCTCGTGCACGAAGCCATGTTGCTGCAACAACGTAACGTGCGCGTCGTCCGGCGGAAAAACCACCGTCTCGACGCGGCGCAGCGCCAGCCAGTTGTCGGCCAGGGCCAGCGTCGCCCGCAGCAGGCCAGCTTCGATCTCCCCGCCGCGCAACTCCGGCTGAATGATGATCACCAGCCGGGCCAGATGACGCTGCCGGTGCTCCGACACCTTGAGCCAGGCCGCGCCCACCACGCGCTCGCGTCCGCTGGGCAACATCAGTTCGGCGACCAGCGTGTGCACGCCCGCCGGAGGATTGTTCACACGCTCGCGAAAAGACTCCTCGCTGATGTAGGGCAGATCGGAGGTATGAAGCAACACTGCCTCGTTGCAGTAGAGCGGGTAGAGCGCCGTCCAGTCGTCGGCGCGCAGCCCGCGTATGGTCAGAGTGGGCAAATCGGTCACCTGAGCCGTCCCAAGCCAAGCGCTGCTGTGATCACGTGCTACTCGCCCTGCCAGCAGGGCACGCATAGCTTACCCCGCCCGTCGGGATACGCCAAGACTTCGGGACGCAGCGCCGCCCTGCCTGGTGGTTGATCCTCATCCGCGGGCTGGTATAATCGCCGTGCGCGGGGAGTCAGCACAAGGAGAGCATCGTGACCATCCGTCTATCCGTCATCATTCCCTGCTACAACGAGGTGAACACCGTCGCCGAGATCATCCGCCGTGTGCGGGCCGTGAATCTGGCCCACGAAATCATCGTGGTGGACGACGGCTCGACTGACGGCACGCGCGAAGTGCTGGCGCAGATCGATCCGGGCGACGACCTGAAGATCATCTATCACCCGCACAACATGGGCAAAGGGGCTGCGGTACGCACCGGCTTCCAGAATGCCACGGGCGACGTGTTCCTCATTCAGGACGCCGACCTGGAATATGACCCGCGCGAGTATCCCGTCCTGCTGCGTCCCATCGAGGAAGGCATTGCCAAAGTCGTCTACGGCTCGCGTTTCCTGGGCGGGCCGCGCAAGGCGATGTTCTTCTGGAACATGGTCGCCAACCGCACGCTGACCTTCATCACCAACCTGCTCTACAATGCCATCCTCAGCGACATGGAGACCTGCTACAAGGTCTTCCGCGCTGAGGTCATCCGCGATATTCCCCTGCGCTCGCGCCGCTTCGACTTCGAGCCGGAAGTGACCGCCAAAATCCTCAAACGCGGCTACCGTATCTACGAAGTGCCTATTTCCTACAACGGGCGCGAGTGGTACGAGGGCAAGAAGATTTCGTGGAAAGATGGCGTAATCGCGTTGTGGACGCTGCTGCGCTACCGCTTCACCGACTGAGCGCATCCCCCCGGCAGGCACGAGCGCCGCTCCTGGCTGCGGCGCTCGTTGTGTTGCTGGGGCTGATCCTGCGCCTGTCCCTGCCGGGCACCGACAGCCGCCTTCACCCCGACGAAGCGCTCTTCGCTGCGCAGGCCCGTCATCTCAGCGAGACGGGCGATGTACTGTTGCGCCGCGCCGACCTGGACAAACCGCCGCTCACGCTCTATGTCACCGCGCTGAGCTTCCGGGTGATGGGGGTCAGTGAGTTCGCGGCCCGCGTGCCCAACGCTCTGTTCGCCAGCCTGACCGTCGCCGTGATCTATCAACTGGCACAGACACTCTATCGAAGTCCCCTGGTAAGTTTGCTCGCGGCTCTGCTCTGTGCGTGTTCCCCCTACCTGCTGGCCTTTGCGCCGACCGTCTTCACCGACGTGCAGGCAACCTGGTGGATCGCGCTGGCAACCTGGCTGGCAGCGCGCGGTCGCTGGGGAAGAGCAGGTCTCAGCGCGGCACTGGGAATCGCAGCCAAGACGACCGCCGCCTGGGGCATCCCGTTGATCGTCGTTCTGGGCGTGCTCAACACGACACAGTCGCGCGACACGTGGCGCGACGCCGGGAAGCACCTGATGCGCTTCGCCGGCGTGCTGACGCTGGGCGTCGCTCTGCTGGTTCTGTGGGACCTGGCCCGCTGGCCCTACAGTTTCCTGCGCCTGGACTATGAGCATAACCATCCGGATCGGCTGATCCGCTCCGACGAACTGTGGCCGCGCCTGGAAGCGTGGGGACGCTGGCTCGGTCATCTGGCGGGCACGCCCACCCTCAGCATGGCCCTGGCCGTGCTGCTGACGCTCTGGCTTGTCCGGCAGCTACGGCGTCTGCGCCGCCGCGACGCCGCGCTCGACTGGGCCATTGCAGCGTACGGCCTGGCCGTGCTCGGCGGCTTGTGGCTGATCGCCTTCAATACCTACGATCGCTATCTGTATCTGCTGGCCCCGTTCGCGCTGATGCTTTGCGGGCGCGCCCTTGCCGGGATGCTTGCTGTGCTGCCAGGTCAGTGGCTGCGTCTGGCGGTCGTCATAGGGCTGCTGGCAACACTGTGCTACAGCTCACTGCCCGCCCTGCGCGGAGAGTTACCCGTGGGCGGAGATCGCACAGCCTACGAGGGCATAGATACGCTGGCCGCCTATCTGAACACGGACTTGAGCGGCGCGATCGTCTACGATCACTGGCTGGGCTGGCAACTGGCCTACTACCTGGGTGAACGTCCCGCCGTGACCCTGCGCTATATGCCTCAACCGGAAGCGCTCGCCGACGAGATGGCGGACTGTGGCTGTCAGCGCTACCTGGCCGCGCCCACGTCGGCGCAACTCCGGCCCTGGCTCGCTGCCCTGCGACGCGCCGGCGTGAACATGCAGCAGGTTTTCGTCAGCCCAGGCGGGCACTTTGCCGTATACGGCCTTGACGCGCCGCATCATGATTAGGCAAGCGGGCGGGCGTTCTGTATATTCGTAGTGATTGCGAACTGCCGTGAAGACAGGAGCCTCTCCATGAACTCTGCCGAGAGTGCCAGGCCGATCACCCTCGTCATCTTCGGCGCGTCCGGCGATCTCACCGAGCGCAAGCTGATCCCGGCGCTGTTCAGCCTCTACCGGCGGCAACGCCTGCCGCAGCCGCTGCAAATCGTTGGCTCGGCGCGTCGCTCCTACACCCACGAAGAATTTCGCGCGCACCTGCGTCAGGGGGTGCAGGAATATGCGACCGAGCGTTTCGACGCGGCGGCCTGGGATGCCTTTTCGGCCAACATCTGGTATCACGCCGGAGACTCCAGTCGCGCCGAAGACATGATCGCGCTGGACGCATTTCTCACCGGGCTGGAGAAGGGAGCGGCCAATCGCCTGTACTACCTGGCCGTTGCGCCGACGCTGTACGTGCCCATCGTGGAGAACCTGGGCCGCGCGGATATGGCGCGCGAGGACGACGGCTGGCGGAGACTGATCGTCGAGAAACCCTTCGGCCACGATCTCGCCTCGGCGCACGCGCTCAACGACATGCTGCATCAGGTCTTTGCCGAACATCAGGTCTACCGCATTGATCACTACCTGGGCAAAGAGACAGCGCAGAACATCCTCTTCTTCCGCTTCGCCAATACCATCTTCGAGCCGGTGTGGAACCGCAACTATGTGGATCACGTGCAGATCACCGTGGCCGAGACAGTAGACGTAGGCCATCGCGCCGGTTACTACGATCAGGCGGGTGTGCTGCGCGATATGTTCCAGAATCACCTGCTGCAACTGCTGGCGCTGATCGCCATGGAACCGCCCTACTCCTTCGATGCAGATGCGCTGCGTAACGAGAAAGTGAAGGTACTCAATTCCATTCGTCCCATCGGCCCACACGACGCCGTCCTGGCCCAATACCGCGGCTACCGCGAGGCTCAGGGCGTCGCCCCTGCTTCGCGCACCCCGACCTTTGCCGCGCTCAAGCTCTATGTGGACAACTGGCGCTGGCAGGGTGTGCCCTTCTATCTGCGCTCCGGCAAAGCGCTGGCGCACAAGACCAGCGAAGTAGTCGTGGAATTCAAGTGTCCCCCCCAGGTGATGTTCGAGCGAGCGACGGACGAGTGCTTTCCGCCGAACGTGCTCTCGCTGTGCATTCAACCGGACGAAGGCATTCACCTGCAGTTCGAGGCCAAAGTCCCTGGCTCACAACGGGACACCCGTTCGGTCAACATGGAATTTCACTATCGCTCATCGTTTGGGGGCGCTCCCTTGCCCGATGCCTACGAGCGTCTGTTGCTCGACGCGCTGCTGGGCGACGCTTCGCTCTTCACCCGCAGTGACGAGATCGAAGCAGCCTGGCGGCTGATCGATCCGCTCTTGCGGCGCTGGGAAGCCGAAGAGGACCCCCATATCCCGCTCTACGAGCCGGGTACCATGGGGCCGGTCGAAAGCGACGAGTTCATCGCCCGCGATGGGCGTCTGTGGCGGCAGGAATGCAATCACTGCGCAGAGGGAGCTTCTGAATGAGCGCGATCGAAGTTCACCCCGATCCACAGCAACTGGCGCGGGCCGCCGCCGGACATATCGCGCGCATTGCCGCCGAAGCCATCGCCGCGCGCGGACGCTTCACCATCGGTCTGCCGGGCGGCTCGACGCCGCGCCTGTTGTTCACCCTGCTGAGCAACCTGCCCTGGGTCAGGCGCATTGACTGGGAACATGTGCACGTGTTCTGGGGTGACGAGCGCTGCGTGCCGCCCGATCATCCGGACAGCAACTATCGCCTGGCACATGAAATGCTGTTGCGAAACGTGCCCGTGCCCGCCGAACAGATACACCGCATTCACGGCGAACTGTCCCCCGCCGAGGCCGCCCGCACTTACGAGCAGACCTTGCGCACCTTCTTTCCAGAAGATACCCCTACCGATCCACAGCCGCGCTTCGATCTGCTGCTGCTGGGCCTGGGCGACGACGGGCACACGGCATCCCTGTTCCCCGGCACCCCCGCCCTGACCGAGACAACGCGCTGGGTCGCGGAGAACTATGTACCCCGCCTGGACTCCTGGCGCGTCACCCTCACCGCGCCGGCGATCAACGCCGCAGCCCAGGTAATCTTCCTGGTCAGCGGGGCGGCCAAAGCCGAGGCAGTGCAGGCCGTGTTGCAGGGGCCACTCCGCCCGTCCGCCTATCCTGCCCAATTGATTCAGCCTCGCGCCGGACAGGCGCTCTGGCTGGTAGATCAGGCGGCGGCAGCTCTCCTGTGAAATGGTCAGTTTTTGCAGCAGCCCCCGCTTGGCACTACACTTAAGATATCCACAAATACACACGCGGTTTCTGTAGATGAGGAGAAAAGCGCATGGTACGTAAAGCCAGTCTGTTCGCGCTGATCCTGGTCGCCATGCTGGCCGTCTCGTTCCTGCCAGCTTCGGCTGCCGGGCCGGTGTATCCCGATCTACCCGACCTGGGCGGACGGGAAATTGTCATCGCCGTCGAAAACCTGTACACGCCTTTCCAGTTCGAGAATCCCAAGACCGGCGAGATCATGGGCTAT
>DDBP01000124.1 GCA_002332795.1 Anaerolineales bacterium UBA2029
CACCGGCCTGGCCCAGCCGAAACCAGCGAACAGCGCCAGGATGATGCCGATCGGCTCGATGTGAGCGCGCGGGTTCAGTGTGAGGCGGCCCTGGTAGTAGGCGGTGTTGTCGCCCAGGCGATAGGCCGTCCAGGCGTGTGCCCATTCGTGCAGCGTGAAGCCGATCACCAGGCCAATCACGCGCCCAATCAAGATTTCTGGCGAGAAGCTCACAGCGTTTCCCTCAGGAAGTCCCTGTCTGTTATGATGTCAGTCATCCGCCGGGGCGGTGTCGGTCCCTCCAACGATCACGCCCGCCAGCGCTTCCAGCACGGTGATCACGGCGCTGTTGTCCAGTTCACCGTAGCCCATGCTGACCATCGCCTCGTAAAGCTGATGCGCCACGGCGGTCAGCGGCAGGGGCGTATGATAGGTGCGCCCTGTGTCTATACAGATCTTGAGGTCTTTGGCCTGCATGTAGGCTTTGAAGCCGGGCGACAGATCGCGCTTGAAGATTTTCGGTGGTTTGTTGTCCAATGCCCAACATTGCGCCGCGCCCCGGCTGATGGCCTGCACGACCCGCTGCGGGTCAACCCCCGCTTTCTGGGCGAGCACCAGCGCTTCGGCCATGGCGACCATCGTCCCGGCGACCACGATCTGATTGGCTACCTTGGCGATCTGCCCGGCCCCGCTTTCGCCGACCCAGGTGATCGTCTTGCCCATCGCCTGGAACAGGGGCAAAGCGCGGTCGAAGGCTTCTTTGGGGCCGCCGACCATGATGCTGAGCGTTCCGGCGCGCGCGCCAATGTCGCCGCCGCTGACCGGTGCGTCGAGGGCGGGCACGCCCACTCTCGCGAGTTCCGCGGCGATCTTGCGGGCCGTCTCCGGCTTGATCGTACTGTGATCAATGTAGATCAGCCCTTCGTGTGCCCCCTCGATAATGCCGTGCGGCCCCAGCACCACTTGCTCGACATCGGGCGAGTCCGGCAGGTTGGTGCACACGAAATCGCTCTGGGCGGCGACCTCGCGCGGGCAGTTGGCCGGAATGGCTCCCTCGCGGGCGAACTCGTCGACGATGGCGCGGCTGCGGTTGTGCACGATCAGCGTGTGCCCCGCTTTGAGCAGGTTACGCGCCATGCCCGATCCCATGATCCCCAGGCCAATGTAGCCAACTCGCGCCATGCGACTGTCTCCTGTGGATGAGCGACTGCACACTATGGACGGCTGCCCCGTCCTGTCTCTGACCGCCAGTGCGGGGCAGTTGATTATATGCGACGGGGGCCGGACTGTGTCAAGTGCCGCTTGCTTTGATACAGGGTGCCGCCGTAGCGGGTATAATCGGGCAGCACCTGGAGTGGACAGATGACCTTCTCCACAGGAAGTTGCAGAGGGCGTTATGCCGTTAGACGTTCGTGTGGGAGATGTGGTGCGGATGCGCAAACCGCACCCCTGCGGCAGCGACCGCTGGCGCGTCTATCGCGTGGGGGCGGATATTGGTCTACGCTGCCTGGGCTGCGACCATCGCGTCATGCTGCCCCGTCGCAAGTTCGAGCGGGCCGTCAAGGCTGTGCTGCGGGAGGAAGGTTCGGGGGGAGAGGCCTCGCGATGACGATGACCGCTGTCTGCCTGATGAACAGGGCGCAAAGGGGAGCCTGAGACTGTGTCGCGCCAGCGCATCGTCTTCTTGATGTCCGATACGGGTGCGGGTCACCGTTCGGCGGCCAACGCCATCCGCGCGGCGATGGAGCAGCGCTACCCCGACCGGTATTCCTTCGAGCTGGTAGATGTCTACCGGCGCTACACGCCGCCTCCTTTCAAGTACCTGCCGGAGCTGTATCCGCGTTGGGTGAACTGGGCGCGGCATAGCTGGGGGCTGGGCTACTGGCTGGCCGACGCGCGTTATCGCTCAGTGGTGGTGATGGCTGTCCTGGGGCGGCTGTGGGGTAAAGGGTTGCGGCGTATGCTGGCCGAGCACCCGGCGGATGTCATCGTCTGCGTGCATGCGCTGTTCTCGCGCCCGACCGTGCGCGCCTTGCGGCAGGCAGGCGGGGCGCGCCCGCCGTTCGTCACCGTCGTCACCGACCTGGTGACCGCACACGCTTTCTGGTACGACCCCGCGGTCGATCGCTGCCTGGTGCCCACGCCGGACACTTACGCGCGCGGGCTGACGCTGGGCCTTTCCGCTGATCAACTGCGCCTGACGGGGTTGCCTGTCCACCCGCGTTTCCTGAAGGGCCTGCCAGCCAGAGACGAGGCGCGACGTGCGCTGGGGCTGCATCCAACCCTGCCCGCCGTGTTGCTGGTGGGCGGGGGAGACGGCATGGGGCCAGTCTACCGGATTGCGCGGGCGCTCAACGAAGCTCGCCTGGAGATGCAATTGATCGTGGTGGCCGGACGCAACCGGGCGCTGCAGCGTCGGCTGGAGGCGGTGCCCTGGCGGCAGCCGACGCTGATCACCCCATTTGTGCACTCCATGCCGGAACTCATGGCCGCCGCTGACGTCCTGGTCACCAAAGCGGGGCCGGCTACCATCAGTGAAGCCGTTGCCGCGGGGTTGCCGCTGGTGCTCAGCGGGGCGGTGCCGGGGCAGGAAGATGGTAACGTCCGGTTCGTGGTGCGGCACGGCCTGGGGACGTATGCGCCCGGCGCGGGCGAAGTCGTGCGCACGGTGGCAGCATGGCTGGCCGAAGGCCCGGACGGGTTGGCCCGGCGGGCAGCGAAGGTGCGCCGTTGTGCCTGCCCGGATGCCATTTGGACCATTGCCGACGAGATTCATCAGCAGGCGGGGCGCTCGCCCGCTTCAGGCGGCAGTCGCGCCGCTGACCCGGTGCGCGTCCGCTGGGAGGCCGCGCCGGAAGACGGGTGGCTGTGGTGAGGCCGGACGGTTCCGGCGGGAGGAGACGATCTTCGTGAGCGCGTCGCTCGCCTCTCTATCGCTGTATCCCCTGGTTTCACGCCACAATCCGCGCGATCTCAGCACCGCCTCGGTGCAAACGCTGCTGGCGATCAGCCATAGCCTGGAAGATGTGGTGATGCGGCACCGGCTGACGCTGACGTTCTACGCTGGATTTCAGCGCGTCTCGTCGTTCCTGCCGCAGGTTGACCGCTTTGCGCGGCTGGCGGCGCTGTGTCAGGAGGTATTGATTTTTGCCGTGCCCGACGCACCCATGCCCGCTCTGCCCGGCGTGACTCTGATACCGCTATCCGATGATGCGCCCCTGGCTCGCGAATGGTTCATCGTGGTGGATCACGAGCGCTTCGGTGCAGCGCTGCTCACCCGTCAACTGGGCGAGGTGCCGACGCGGGTTACGCGCAAGGCGATTGCCTTTGGGCGCGGACGGCTCTATGAAGGCGTGCTGACCTTCGACGATCAATGGGTGGGGGCAGCCCGACAGGCCCTCGATCAGGCCGTGGGGCGGGCCTATCAGCCTGTACAGCGTTCGCCTGATGCGCTGCTCGCCTTCGAATCGCCCTACACAGTCTTCGGGCGCTCGCTGGTGCGCTATCTGGAAGAGAACAATCAGCAGCTACTGGGGCTGTATCAGACGCTGGCACAGCGCACCCGCGAACTGGAACGGCTGCAGGGGGTGGTGCGCAAGCTGGTATCGCAGCGGGCCTGGGAAGAAGCCCAGGCGTTTGGCGATGTGACGCCGGATACGCGCAGCACGGTCGAGGTACAGCCGCTCACCGTGCTGTTCACCGATATCGAGCAGTTCTCGCGACTGAGCGAGTCGGTAGACCCGGCAGTGTTGCTGGAGAGCCTGAACCGCTATCTGGATGTGCTGGCGACGACGGTCTATCAGTATCGCGGCGACGTGGACAAGTTCCTGGGCGATGGCATGATGGCTTTCTTCGAAGACCCCTTGGCGGCGTTGCGCTGTGCCCTGACCCTGCAAGGGCGGGTGAGCGCCTTCAACGCGCAGCAGATCGCGGCGCTGCGCCCGGTTCTACCAACTCGCGTCGGCCTGGCGACGGGCATCTGCCTGATCGGGCGCATTGGCTCGCGCGACCGCCAGGAGATCACCGTCATGGGCGACGCGGTGAACCTGGCCAGCCGGCTGCAGGCGAAAGCGACACCCGGCGGGCTGGTGATGGACGGCGCGACCTACGAAGCCTGTGGGCGACCCGCGACGGCCATCGGCTATCTGGTGAAGATTTACGGCAAGAGCGATGCGCAGATGGTGTACGAAGTCGGACCGGACGACATAGGCGCATGCGAGCGCGAACTGGCCGGGCGAGGCCATTCCAGCGATCTGCCCGGCGAAGGGCGCTAGCCAGCCCAGTCGCGCAGATACAGGAAGTCGTGCCCGATGCTGCGCGTGCTCAGCTTGGCGACGTTGGGCATGGTGCGCTTGTAATGGTTCAGCCGCACCTGCCGCCATACTCTGGCCACGAAGTCGCGCTCGAAGCCTTCGGCGGCCACCTCGTCCACCGTGTAGCGCTCGTCTACCAGCAGATAGAGCACCTGATCGGCAGTCTCGTAGGTGAAGCCCAATTCGTCTTCGTCCGTCTGCCCTGCCCACAGGTCAGCGGAAGGGGGCTTGGCGAGGATCGAGGGGGGCAGGCCGAGCGCCCGTCCCAGTTGCCGCACCTGCGTCTTGTAGAGGTCGGCGATGGGTTGCACGCCCGCCGCGTTGTCCCCGTACACGGTCGAGTAGCCGAGCAGGGTCTCGGTCTTGTTGCTGGTGCCGATCACCAGTCCGCCGAAGGCGGCTGACTGATCGTAGAGCACCACCATGCGCATACGGGCCATGATGTTGCCTCGCCGCACGTTGTTGGCGTCGGGGAAACGCGCCAGCAGCGGATCAACCATGGGTGTGATGTCCACGGTGTCGGATCGGAGGCCGAGGGCGTCAATGACCGCCTGCGCGTCGGCCAGACTGTCCGGCGAAGAGGTACGGTAGGGCATGCGGATCGCCAGCACATTCTGCGGGCCGATGGCTTCGGCCACCAGGTAGGCGGCCAGCGCGGAGTCAATGCCGCCGCTCAGCCCGATCACCGCGCGCGAAAAGCCCACCTTGTACACAGCGTCGCGCAAAAATCTGACCAGAATGGTATGCGCCAGATCGGTGTTGATCGTCAGGCGCGGCAGGATATGAGTGGGAGGCATGATTCCAGTCCTTGTCTGCGGCACAGGGTCAGACGCTGCGCTCGCCGCCCTCTACGATTTCCTGGTCGGGCAGTAGCGCCGACAACCTGGCCCGCAGGTCGGCGATCTCCATCTGCAGCGATTCGATCTGCTCGGCCATGTGCAGAATCACCTCAACACCGGCCAGGTTGACGCCCAGTTCCTGCGTCAGGCGGTTGATCTTGCGCAGACGCTCAACTTCGGCTGGTGAATAGAGCCGCCGGTTCCCCTCGGTGCGGCGTGGTACAACCAGCCCCAGTTCCTCGTAGTTGCGTATGGTCTGAGGATGCAGGTCTACCATGCGCGCGACGACGCCAATGGTGTAGCAGGGTTCGTCATGCGCCGTGCTCATGCGCGACCTCCTCCTTTCAGGGCCGTACGCCCAATTTCACGTCTACATCCAGCGTCTCGCCGCCCCGCACAATGGTCAGCACGACCGTATCGCCCGGCGAGGTATTCTCGACAAGATAGGCCAGCAGGTCGTCAATGCCGCGCACGGTCTGCCCATTGATGGCCACGATGATATCCCCATCAACCGGAATGGGGATGCCGCGGATGGTGCGTGTCTGGGTGCCTGCGCTCAGGCCAGCGCGTTCGGCTGGCGAGCCAGGGATGACATCGGTGACCAGAATGCCAGTGCGCACAGGCAGCCCCAGTTCGTCGGCCAGAGCCGCCACGCTGTAGCCGCCCTCTGTATCAGGGCTGGAGATGCCCAGCCACGGGTACTGGGCGCTGCCTTTCTCGATGAGCTGTGGCACGATGCGCTTCACCGTGTTGACCGGCACGGCGAAGGCGATGCCCTGAAAACCGCCGTTCTCGGTGCGGATGGCCGTGTTGACGCCCACCACGCGCCCAAAAGAATCCAGCAGTGGCCCGCCAGAGTTGCCAGGGTTGACCGCCGCGTCAATCTGAATGATGGACGGGTTGCTGTAGCGCTCGTAGGACGAGTCGAGCAGTTGCGCCGAGGGCAGGGAGCGCCCCAGGGCGCTGATGATGCCCACGGTCATGCTACCGGCCAGCCCGAAAGGATTGCCGATGGCGATCACGCGCTGCCCCACCTGCAGGGTGTTGCTATCGCCAAGTTCCACAGGCACCAGGGGGGCGCGTTCCGGGTCCACGCGGATGACGGCCAGGTCGCTGTAGTCGTCCACAGCGATCAGCTCGGCGTTGATCACGTAGCCGTCGGAGAACGTCACCAGGATTTCTTCGGCATCGCGCACCACATGGGCATTGGTGACAATGTGCCCCTCGCCATCCAGTACGAAGCCCGATCCGCTGCTATCCACAATGTTGACTGCCCGATGGACGCCGGAGACGATCTCGATGTTGACCACCGACGGGTTGACGCGCAGATAGACGTTGGTCAGGATGGCGTTCTCCGCGTCGGCCTGAGTGACGATCTCCGCGGGCAGGGGGGTGGGCGTGATCACCTGGCTGGCTTCTGGGCCGGTCCAGGCGCTGGGGCGGTAGTTGGCACTGCGCAGGTCGGCGGGCGGAGCCGGGCGCGCTGCTGAGCGGGCAGTCGCCGCTTCGTCGTGCACAAAGAAAGTGCCCACCGTGGTGATCACCAACGCCACGATCAGCACCAGAGTCAGCACGCCAACGGTCAGACCGACCAGCAAGCCAGTGAGGCGGTCGCGCAGCGTACGGTCGCGCTCCGGCTCGTTGAGGGGTTCGAAGTCGTCGAAATACCAGCCCATGCTCTATCTCCCTTGCTTAATCTATGTGCCGCCCGTGCCCTGGAAGTAACGGCCATCGCGCCCGCTTAGCCGGGGCGCAGACTGCGCAGCCGCTCGAACAGGGTGCGCTCTTCGCTGCTCAGGTCGGTAGGCACCTGAATCAGCACCCGCGCGAACAGATCGCCATACTCGCCCGGCTGACGCAGCTTCGGCATGCCCTTGCCGCGCAGACGGATCGTCTGGCCGGACTGCGTACCCGGCTTGATGGTCAGCGAGACGGTGCCGCCCAGGGTAGGCACCTGCACGGTGCCGCCCAGCACCGCCGTGTAGAGCGGCACTTTGAGATCGAGGTACAAGTCGTCACCCTCGCGCTTGAAGAGCGGGTGCTCGCTGACCTTGACGATCACGTCCAGGTCGCCCGGCTGCCCTCCGGCATAGCCCGGCTCCCCCTTGCCGCGCAGGCGTACGCGCGTTCCGTCGCGCGCTCCCGGCGGAATCTTCACGCTCAATTGCCGTCCGCCAACCTGTACCAGGCGCTCTGTGCCGCGATAGGCGTCTTCCAGTGAAATGTGAGCGACGACTTCCAGGTCCTGCCCACGAATGGCCTGCCGGGAGGCACGGCGTGTGCTGGTATGCGGCTGCCCCATCCCGCCGAAAATGCTGCGGAAGAACTCGGAGAACAGATCGCCGGCGCTGTCCTCCGTGTCCACAAACTCGACCCGGAAGCCGCCCGGCTGGCCGGACATCCAGCTAGACCAATCGAAGCCGCCGGGACGCCCGCCCATACGCTGCCATTGCTGGTAGCTCTGGCCAAGCTGATCGTATTTGCGTCGTTTCTCCTCGTCGGAGAGCACCTCGTACGCTTCGTTGATCTGCTTGAATTTCTCTTCGGCCTGCTTGTCGCCCGGATTCACGTCGGGATGATATTGCCGCGCCAGGCGACGGTATGCCTTGCGGATATCTTTGATCGAAGCGTTGCGGTCTACGCCAAGGATGCTGTAGTAGTCTGGATATTCCATGGGCCGCTCTGTCCCTCACGCCTGTTGTAGAATTTACACCACCATCACGATAATCACCATCAGGGAATACGGGGTCGTCTGCGACCGGTGAAAGTGAGTCGTGCCTGGTTTTTCCTCTGCATTGTATGATATTTAGTCTCTCCTTGTCAACTTTTATCAGTGTATTCTTATAAATCTCATGCATTTTTCTGATGAGGCGGCGGGGGAAAGCTCCGCCTGGAGCGCTACGGAGGCAAAGGCGAGATGTCGCTGCGCAAACGCTGGTTCGCCTGGATGTATCATACATTTGTCAGCCGCACGGGCACGCCCGACTTCGCCGACACGCTGACCCGCGAGGTGCGCGCGCCGTTGCTGGCACGGGCACGCGGGCAGGTGCTGGAAATCGGCGCGGGAGACGGAGCCAACCTGCCGTTCTATCCGTCGCAGACGCAGGTGACCTTGCTGGAGCCGAACCGCTATCTGCTGGCCTATCTGCGCGACCGCTGGCCTGGCGTCCGCTGCACGGTCACCGGGGGCCTGCTTGGCTGGGGCGAGCGGCTACCTTTCGGTGAAAGGCAGTTCGATACCGTGGTTGCGACTCATGTGCTGTGTTCGGTGCGCGATCAGGGGCAGGTGCTGGCCGAGATCAAGCGTGTGCTGCGCCCTGGTGGACAGTTCCTGTTCCTGGAGCATGTAGCCGCACCGCCGCGCTCGCTGACCCTGGCTGTGCAGCACGCCCTCAACCCCGCCTGGAGCGCTCTCGGCGACGGCTGTCGTCTGACGCGCGACACTGGCGCGGCCATTCAGGCCGCCGGGTTTCGCTCGGTGGAGGTGCGCTCTTTTCGCGCTCCGTACCCTCCTTTCGTCAGCCCGCATATCGTGGGGGTGGCGCTGGTGTGATGGCGCGGTCTCAAGATCTCAGCGCTCAGGTGCGCGGCCAGGGGCGATGCAGTAGAATAGTCCCCGCACCCATTCCCGCCCTGCAGGGACGGAGGTTTCCATGAAGAAACGCATTCTGCTATTGCTCGTGTCGTGCCTGATCCTGCTGATCGTCGTTGGCGAGTCTGGCAACGCCGGGTTGACTTCCGTCGCTGCGCAGGACGGACGAAGCCTGCGCTGGGATCGCTATGATGTGACCATTGACGAGATAGACACGGCGGCCAATCGTTTCCGCGTCACCGAGACATACCTGATCACGGTAGAAACGGGGCCGTTCTCGTTTGGCTTCGCTGAGATTCCCCAGGGCCGGCTGGATCGCATCACCGGCGTGGAGGTCTTCGAGAACCGCTCTCCGCTACAGGCATCGTGCGCGGGAGTGGCAGGGACGTTCTGCGCCCGCGATGAGGGTGACACCTTCACTATTCAGTACTACTTCACCAGCCCCATGCAGTCCGGCGAGCGGCGAGAGTTCACCATCCGCTACACCGTCTATGGCGCATTGCGCTCTTATGAGCAAGGCGATCAGCTCTACTGGGTCGCGGTGCCGGGGGATCTCAGCTTTCCGGTGCTGGCTTCGACGGTGCGCGTGATCATGCCCGCCGACCGCCCGCCGCAGTTGGTCGCCAGCTATCCCGACACCTGGGCGCAGCGGGTGGACGGGAACACCGTCACCTGGCAGTCGCCGGGTCGCTTGCCGCGCGGTCAGGCCTTTGAAGTGCGCGTGCAATACGAGCACGACCCGGCCATGAAGAAACCTTCCTGGCAGGCTGCCTATGACCGCGAGCGCGCTTACAAGGACAAATGGCAGCCGCTGGTCTCGCTGCTGATTCTGGCGCTGAGCGCCCTGATGAGCATCGGCGGTGTGCTGTTCGTCGTGGTGCGCTACCAGAGCCGGGGGCGCGATCCGCAGGCGCTGGTGGTGCCGGAGTATCTGACCGATCCGCCGTCGGAAGAACGTCCCGGCATTGTGGGGGTCTTGCTCGACGAACGGGCGGACATGAAAGACATCATGGCCACGTTGCTTGACCTGGCCCGGCGGGGCTATGTGGTCATCGAGCAGGAGGAGAAGGGCGGGCTGGCTGGCATGTTCGGTAGCAGCGAGTTCACCTTCCATCGCACCGGCGAAATCTCCGCCGACCTGCGTCCCTTCGAGCAGAGTCTGCTGCGCGGCCTGTTCCCCGGCGACCGCGACAAGACTACCCTGTCGCAACTGCGCAACAAGTTTTACAAGCACATTCCCACCATCAAGAAGCAGATGTACGATGAGCTGGTGCAGCAGGGCTATTTCAAGCGCTCGCCGGAGACAACCCGCGCCCTGTGGACATGGGGCGGCGTGGCGCTCATCGCCGTCGCGGCGGTGACATTCTGGCTGTCGCTGGCGGCGACGCTGATTTCGCCAGTCATCATGTGCCTTCCGCTCAGCGTGGGCGTGATCGGGCTGAGTATGGCGATAGTCGGGCAGTTCATGCCCGCTAAGACGGTCAAAGGGGCGCAGGAGGCGGCGCAGTGGCGGGCTTTTCGGCGTTACCTGGACAATCTGGAAAACTATGGTGGCGTCCAGGAAGCCGCGCAGAAATTCGAACTGGCGTTGCCCTATGCGGTCGCTTTCGGCATCCAGAGCGAGCTGGTGCGCAAACTCACTCCGGCCCTGACCTCCATGCCTGGCTGGTATTTTCCTACCTACATGGGCGGGCCATGGCAGGGCGGTTACCGTCCAGGGCAGCCGGTACGACCGTGGGGGCCTCAGTCCGGCGGGATGGGTGATTTCTCACTGGGCGGGCCGGGCGGCCTGGGCGACATGAACCGTTCGCTCACCGACGGGCTGAACGCCATGAGCAAGGGGCTGACGCAGATGCTCAACGATGCCTCCCGCGTCCTGTCCTCGACTCCGCAGAGTTCCGGCTCAGGCGGTTTCAGCGGCGGGGGGCGAGGCGGTGGCGGTGGGTCCGGCGGCGGCAGCCGGGGATTTGGATAATCGGCAAGAGGGGGACAGACCATGAATCTCAATCGCCTGGCAGGGGTAGTGCTCGTCGTCGTGGGCGTGCTGGTCGGGGTGCTGGCGGTGGCCTGGGTCTTCACCAACAGCGACCTGGAAGTGCCCGCTCGCATCCTGGGCCTGGCCCTGGCATTGATCGTGCTGGTCGCGCCGCTGGTGGGCGCAGGGGTCTACTTGCTGGCCTTCGGTGGGCAGCAGGCGCGCGAACAGGTCGAAGCGGCGCGGCAACGCAAGCTGCTCAACATGGTGCAGACGCGCGGGCAGGTGCGCCTGGACGACGTGGCTCTGGAACTGCAACTCCCACGCGACCAGATCAAGAACCTGGTCTACGATCTGGTGGGGCTGGGCGTGTTCAGCGGCTACGTCAAATGGGACGAGGGCGTGCTCTACTCCAGCGACGCGCAGCACCTGCGGCAGTTGCAGAAATGCCCTAATTGTGGCGGCGAAATCACCCTCAGCGGCAAGGGGGTGGCCTCCTGCCGCTTCTGCGGTACCGAGTTCTTCCTGTCCTGACCGCTGACTGTCAGGAAGGCGCTTCGCCTGCCGAGGGAAGCTCGGCGGTATCGTCGTCGGTGGGCGGAGCGCTGACCTGGTACAGCCCGATGGCTGTATCGTCTACGCTGGGGGAATCGCTGGCGCGCTCCATCAAAATGGCGACGACGCTGATGTTATCCTCGCCGCCGCGCTCGTTGGCCAGGGCGACCAGGCGTTGGGCGGCTTCGGCAGGGCTGTCGCTGGTGCGCACACACTGCTCGATCTCCGGCGCATGCACGTGCCGGGTCAGCCCGTCGGAGCACAAGATCAGCCAGTCTCCTGCTGAGAGCGCGCGCACATAGAGATCGGCCTCGGTCTCTTCTACCTGGCCCAGAGCGCGGTAGAGCACATTGCGCATGGGGTGAGTGCTGGCCTGTTCGGGCGTGATATGCCCGGCGGCGAGCAGCGCCTCGACGAAACTGTGATCGTCAGTGATCTGATTGATGCGCGCCCCGTTGCCGGGAACGAGATAGGCGCGGCTGTCGCCGATGTGGGCGACCATCACCTGCCCGCCGCGGACGAAGGCCAGCGTCAGCGTGGTGCCCATCCCCTGGAACTGAGCGTGTTCGGCGGCGCGCAGCATGACGGCGCGGTTGGCTCGCCGGAATGCGGCGCGCATTTTCTCGGTGACTTCGGTGTCGGGCAAGGTGGCGAGTTCTTCGCTACCGCGCGCCTCGCCTACGAAATCGGCCTGGACCGCTTCCAGCGCCAGTCGGCTGGCTTCTTCGCCGGCTACCGCACCGCCCATGCCATCGGCGATCATGGCCAGGATGACGCCGTTTCGTGCCCATAACCCCACCCGATCTTCATTGTTGGTGCGCACCCTGCCGATGACGCTCACCGCGCCCACAAACGGGATCAGCGTATCGGCGCTGACAGTCTCCGGCTGAGTCAGTGCCCCCTCACAGGTGACGCAGTGGACAGCGGACGGCGTGTTGCGCGTCCCGCAGCGCAAACAGGTCAGGGGGACGCTATCTGAAAGTGACGGGCTGGATCGGGTCTGGCCACTTGCGGAGTTGACCTGATCGGCGTATATGATGCGCACTTTTTGCTCGACGGGGCGACGACGCGGGTGTACTGCGCCCTGCGCGGATGGAGCATCTAGCGGTGCCCCGCACCGGAAACAAAAAATCGCCCGCGACAGGTTGTCGTAGCCGCATGTCGGGCAGCGTTGAGTATCCACGCGCTATCTCTCCCCTCTGCGACAATTGTACAGGGGATGGAGAGGCTATGCCAACGGTGCGCAGGAGCGGCGGCACGCCCTCCAGGCTCTCGGCTTTGGCCGTGCGCTGAGTTCCTGCTCAACGCACGGTGCCTGGTGGCAGGCGTTCGAGCGGCAGTTCGATGTGGAAAATGCTGCCCGGTAGCCGTTCGGGATCGCAGCCTTCGCTCTCTACCCAGATGCGCCCCCCATGCGCTTCCACGATGCCGCGACAGATCGCCAGCCCCAGCCCCAATCCGCCGCCGCGAAAAGCGGTCTTGCTGGTCGTGTGCAGTTGGGTATCGCCTGCCGTATAGAAGCGATCGAAAATCTGTTCCTGCTCGTCCGGATCAATGCCGATGCCAGTGTCCTGCACGCTCAGATACACGGTGCCGTAGGGATTGACGGTCCCGCGCACGGTGATCGTGCCGCCATCTGGCGTGTACTTGATGGCATTGCCCAGCAGGTTGCTCACCGCCAGTTCCAACAGATCACCGTCGGCGAAGAACAGTTCGGAGATGGGTTCGAGTTCATTGCGCAGGGTCAGGCGGCGCTGTTCGGCCACGGGGCCATAGTCGCGCAGTACGCGCGCCACCAGGTCGGCCAGGTCGGTGGGTGTCCACTTCAGGTCGAGGTGACCCGACGCAATGCGGGAGACGACGATGATCTCGTCAATGACGCGGTGCAGACGCTCGATGGAGTCGATCAGCCCGGCGAGACAGGCGCGCACTTCGGGATCGCGGGCCATCAATTCCTGCACGGCGCGGGAAGTCTGCACCAACTGACTGTAGCCGTAGACAGTGGTCAGTGGCGTGCGCAGTTCGTGAGCCGTGAGCTGAATGAAATCTTCTTTGATGCGATCCAGACGACGCAGCGCGCGGTTGCTGGCTTCCAGTTCGCGCACGTCGCTTTCCAACCGGGTGACGAGATCGCGCATTTCGGGCGATGGTTCCGCGGGCTGCTTTTCCAGGGGCGCGCCTTCCAGGTAACGCGCCACCCGTCCCGCCAGCACGCGCTCGTCGGTGGAATCGGCGATCCAGCCGGAGAGGTCGCTTCCGGTAGACGCATGGGCCGGGGGCACATGCCCCGGTGAAGTCAGGGCCACGATCGGCACCGTGGCCAGGTCTGGCTCTGCGCGGAGGCGGGCGGCGATGTTGTACGCACGCCGATCGCGCAGGTCTCCTTCGATCAGAATGAGATCGGGTACGGCACGGCGGGCCTGATCAACGCCATCGAGGGCAGTCACCGCCAGGGCCACCTGGCAGCCAGCCCGCGTCAGCGCCCGCCAGATACGTTTGCGGCGAATCTCGTCGCGGTCAATGTACAGAATGAAAGGCGGTTTGCTCATGAGCGCTCCTGCCACGCATGAGGAACACGTAAGCTTCTATTGTACAGCGATGTATGATTTCATGGAATCTGCGTGCCCGGCTTCAGCGTTCGGCGGAATGCTCATCTATTGCATCGTCGGCAGGAGCAGGGGTGGGGTCAGACGCCGGCGGTGCGGCGGAAACGGGCAACAGGGTAGGCGGCGTTCTGCGGGCGTGACGGGTCGGGCGACGGTGCGGCGAGTCTGGATCGTGGGGCAGGATCAGTTGCTTCATGCGCGGCACCTCGTCGGGTCCTGCAGCGACAGCCGTCGGTTCGTCTGGCGGAGCTTGCGCTTCCCAGGCGGCGACGAAACTCTCGATCCACGCCAGTTCTGCTTCGAGCAGGGCAACGCGATGGCTGAGCATGGCCTCGATGTGAAAGGGGGCCTGCGCAGCCAGGAGCGCGGCGCGGCGCTCGCGGGCCTGTGCCAGGCGGGAGGCGAGTTCCTGGCGATAGGCGGTGAGCGCCGTGCGAACCTGATCGGGGCGCAGCGTAGGCAGGTTGGCCAGGCCCAGTTCGAATTCGTCGGCGTGTTCGCGCGGCGTGCCGATCAGGTCGGCGATGGCCGTCTGCAACACGCCCATGCCCGCCGTAGTGATCCGATACAGGCGGCGCGCGGTGTCGTCGGCATCCTGAGTGACAGTACTTTCGATCAGGCCCTGGCGTTCGAGCTTTTCCAGCACGTAGTAGATAGAGGAGACGCCGATCTGCGCCCAGGCGCGTATCCCTCGCTCGGCGATGACGGTCTGCACGTCGTAGCCGTGAATTGGCCCTTCGGCGATGATGCTGAGGATGGCGAGTTCGGCGTCAGTCATGATCCTGTCCTGGGTAGTTGGCAGGGCGGGCACCAGGTGGCACAGGCGGCGCGCGCGAAGTCGGCTACAATAGTCTGGTGTGTGTAGCGTACACAAGGCCCGCTCTGAAGTCAATGTAGCGGTGGGCGAGCGCCCGCCAGCAGTCTTGAAGCGGCCTGGGATGAAGGAGGCGCGGCCTGGTGAAGAAGGGTCTGCAGAGGGGTTGGCGGAGATGCAAACGCGGGCTGACGGCGATGCTGCTCGCCGGACTGCTGATTGGCTGCGGGGAGAGCGATCAGCAGCCCATTCGCCCTGTCACACCGACAGTATTCAGCGTGCCCTGGCAACGTGCGCAGGTGCCCATCGGGGCCGAACATCCCATCATGCGGGTGAGCGGTGTGCTGCGCCTGCCTCAAGGCACGGTCAATGACCTGGCCCTCTCCGGGAGCGGCGCATGGCTGGCGACGGCGAGCGCCGACGGCCTGCTGGTGGTGTGGAACCTGGCCAACGGCGAAGCGTTGTTCGTGCAGACGGAGGTGGACGCCCGCCATGTGTTCTTCGGCCCCGACGACGAGACGCTGATCACCGTCAGCCGGAGCGGAGAAGTGCAGCTATGGCGGGTGTCGCTGGCCCCGCCGCGTGCCCTGGAGGAGACAGGGCGCTTCTCCGGCTACCGCACTGTCACCGCCGGGCCGGTGGTGCAGTCGCCCGACCGCTCCCTGCTGGCCTTTGGGACCGAAACCGGTGCGGTCACTCTGTGGCGCGTGCCGCAGGCGGAACAGGTGGCCCATTTTCAGGCGCACCGCGAGGCGGTGGGGTTCCTGGCGTTTTCGCCGGACGGACGCTATCTGCTCTCGATCGGAATCGAGCGCGGGGTGCGTTTGTGGGCGGTGCCTGCGGGCGAACCAGTGTTGACGCTGGTAGATGCCGATCAGTTCGAGGTCGAGGAGGTGGCGACGCGGGCGGCCTTCTCGCCCGATGGGCGCACGATTGCCCTGGCGACGGATCGCTCCGTTCAGGTGTGGTCGTTGCCGGAAGGGAAACAGGTGCTCACCATCCCTCTGGCCCGCCATGCTGCCTCCAGTCAGCTTGCCTTCTCGCCCGACGGGCGACTGCTGGTGGGATGCGGCGCACAGCCAGTTGTCGGGGTGTGGCAGGCAGACACCGGTCGTCAGGTTGCCTCGCTGGCCTTGCCAGGACAGGCGTGCCGCAACGCCGTCTTTGCGCCCGATGGCACACTGTTGCTCACCCTGCCCATCCCAGGGCGCGAACTCTATCTGTGGAACCTGGCTCAGCTTCTGGAATCCGGTGCCGGAAGTACACCGGTGTTGCAGCGGGCCGATCGCCGGGCAATGGGGTTGCCCGACGGCGCGCAGTTCTTCGACCTGGCCTGGCCGGGGGAAGGACGTTACGTCTTCGTGCTGGACGAGCAGGGGCCGATCTACGCCCTGACTGCGCAGGTGCCCTGAGCGATCCTCACTGGCAGGCGGGGATGATGGCCGCAACGTCAGGGAGCGGCACGTCGGGCACCCCGCCCCATTGCGTCACCGCGAAGTGCAGGGAAGTCTGCGTTCCCCTGGCCCTATCTGTGGCCGAGATCGTCAGTTCCAGCAACGCGCCGGTCTCGTCGTCACGGGTCATGCTGCCGGAGAAAGAGAAATTCTTCGCCGCAGTGAGGGCTTGCGGGGCGTGCTCATCCTGGTAAGCATCCAGCAAATCGGCTGCATCGGGCAGGCGCGAGCGTAATTCGTAGCGCGTCGCGTCGCGTCCAGCGGCAGTGATGTCCTGGGGAGCCGCTGACACAGTCAGCGCTCGCGTGCTCATCGTCTGGAAGTCGCCGAGCGCCAGCAGCTCCGGCAATCCCGCCCGCAATGAGGCAGCGGTCGCGCTGTCTACCAGGCATAGATCCCCTGCCGCATCCACCCGATACACGACGGCGGACTGTGCTGGTAGCAGGTAGCTGTCGCCTGCGCTGATGTCCAACTGCTGATCGCCGTCGCTGTCTACCTGCCAGCGCCAGGTTAACGAGACACCCGCGGCCTCCAGGGAGGCCGTCGCTGCATAGGGACTCTGCGCGGCGGTCAGGTCGTCTATTGCGCCATTCACCTGTTCCCAGGCGTTGTGATCGTCTACCGCCTGCAAGATGGAAACGGCCTGGTTGACGGTGTTCACCTGGTCGCGGGTGTCTTGCACACTGGCGCAGGCACTCAAGGCCAGACTCAGGGCGAGCGGAATCGCCATCCGGCGCATAAAATCATCCCTCCGATGCGTGCGAGTTCGCCTGTAGACTGTATATCCCCTGCGCTGGACTGACAAATTCTGCTGCCCGTCAGGCCATAGCCGTTTGCGAAGATACTCGCTCGTTTGTACACTGTCTGCGAATTCACCGCAGCAGAAATGAGCAGCACATGATCGGACAGACCCTGGGGGGGCGCTACAAGGTCGAGGAGCGCATCGGCGAGGGGGCAACCGCGGTCGTTTACCGCGGGCAGGATACGCGGCTGCAGCGCGTCGTCGCCATCAAGGTGTTGTTGCCAGAAGTAGACAGCGCGACACGCGGACGTTTCGAGCGCGAGGCGCTGGCGGCTGCTCAGTTGAATCACCCTGCCATCATGGCCATCTACGATGTCAACCTGGAGGCTGAGCGCCCCTATCTGGTGGTAGAACACGTGGAAGGTCGCCCGCTCAGCGACTTCATCCCTGCGCCGCCAGCGCTGGCCGCCGAGTATTGTCGCCAGATCTGTCTGGCGCTCGATTACGCACATAGCCGGGGTCTCATCCATCGCGATATCAAGCCCGCCAACGTGCACATCACGCCGGAAGGTCAGGTCAAGATCATGGACTTCGGCCTGGCTATCAGCGGGGAGTCCAAACGGCTGACGGTCGCCGGACGGATCATCGGCACGCCGGCGTATCTGTCGCCGGAGCAGGCACAGGGGCTGCCGCTGACGCATCACACGGACATCTACTCGACCGGAGTCGTGCTCTACGAACTGGTGACGGGTGTCTTGCCCTTCGATGCCGACGATATCGGGCTGCTGCTCCTGCAACAGGTCAAGAAGAAGCCCCGTCCGCCGCGCGAGTTGAATCCTGCCATCCCGGTCGCCCTGGAAAGGGTCATCCTGCGGGCGCTGGCGAAGCGGCCAGAGGAGCGCTTTGCTACCGCGCGCGACATGGCCGAGGCGCTGGCGGCCAGCGTTTCACCGGCAGAGGTCACGGTTAGTGCGTCGCCGGTGACGGTGAGCGAACTGGAGTCGCAGGAGGACACTTCGGCGGCGACGCGCACGCAGCGCATTCGCGTAGCCCTGGCCGACGATCACCGTGTGTTGCGCATGGGCCTGGCGATGGTGTTGGCGGCTACCGACGAATTCGAGGTGGTGGGGCAGGCCGATGACGGCGAGCAGACCCTGTCGCTGCTGGAGACGACGCAGCCGGATGTGCTCTTGCTCGATCTCAACATGCCCCGTATCAGCGGGCTGGATATCCTGCCCCGCATCCGCCAGACCTGGCCGCAGATCAAGGTGCTGGTGCTGACCGGGCGCGACGAGGACCAGTACATCATGCGCGCGTTGCGGGCGGGAGCGCACGGGTACGTGCTCAAGACGACACCGGAGCAGGAATTGCTTCACGCCCTGCACGACGTGATGGCCGGGCGGCTGGTGCTGGGGCAGGGGGTAGCCGAGCGCGTGGTGGAGGGTTACACCGCGCGTCCAGAGGCTGGCGATCTCAGCGAGCTGGATCGCGCTATCCTCACCGGCGTGGCGGCTGGCCTGACCAACGATCAGATCGCCGAGCGCCTGAAGATCGACCCGCAGATCGTGGACGAGCAACTGACACAGCTTATCGGTCGGCTGGGGGCGCGTTCTCGCCTGGAAACAGGACTAATCGCATTGCGGCAGGGGCTGGTGTCGCTGCACGATCTGCAGCGCTATTGAGGGCGCTTAGCCAGTGGCCAGCGAGGCGATGGCCAGTTCGCCCAACGGCTGCCCCTGTATCGGCTGCGCGTCGCCGTAGATCATGCGGGTGCAGTAACCGGTGCGGCGCAGATTATGGTTGCTGGCCAGGATCAGGCTGCGTCCATTGTGATCGGGCAGGTGCAGCACCACCGTCTGCCCCTGCAACTGCTCGAAGGCCACGCGCAACAGGCGTTCGGCGGCGGCCAGCGACAGGCTCATCCACGGCCCCAGGTTCACCTGCTCGCGCCGCCGATGACCGAGCAGAAAACCCTGTAGTTCATTGCCTTCGTAATCCACCCAGGCCAGGTCAGGGTAGTCGTCCATCAGGCGGCTGAGGATGTGCTGGCGATCCAGCCCGAACAACAGACGGTCGAGGGCGAACACTGCCGGGCGATCTTCGGAGCGCATGCGCCGCGCGCGCGGTCCCAGATAGGTGCTGGCGCGGCCTTCCCAGCGCTCGATCTTGCACACGTCGCGGAAGCCCAGGCGGTGATACAGGCCGCGCCCGACTTCTGTGGAATCGAGCATGATACGCTGTGTGCCGCGTGCAATCAGGTGATCGAGCGCGGCGCGCATCAGCTCTCGCCCCAGGCCCTGGCGCTGCCGGTCTGGCGACACCATCAGCGTGCCGATCCAGCCCAGAGCAGTACCGTAGGGCGTGGTGCTCACTGTCCCCACCAGGCCCACCTCCGGCTC
>DDBP01000189.1 GCA_002332795.1 Anaerolineales bacterium UBA2029
AAACTCAAAACTGACAACTGATAACTGACAACTGATAACTGACAACTGATAACTGACAACTGACAACTGACCACTGACAACTGACCACTGACAACTGACCACTTAGCCCTGTCCGCCCCTGAACTGAACCATTTCCGCGCTCTCTGCGGTGATCACTCTCGCTGGCGGTAGATGCGCGCCAGCAGGCGATCGGTCAGGGCGGGGAAGCGTCGCCCGGCCCAGACCAGCAGACTATCTTGCCAGCGCAGGGTCATGGTGCGCGGCTTGCGTTCCAGCGCGCGGGCGATTCCGCCGGCGACCTGTTCGGGCGTCATCGTCGGCCATCGGGAGGCGACACGGCCTGGTTGGCCCAGGCGTCGCTCGGCGAACTCGGTGTGCACCTGTCCCACCCACAGCACGGTGACGTGAATGCGTTCGGCGCGTAGTTCACCGCGCAGGGCGCGTCCCAGGGCGTCTACTGCCGCTTTGCTGGCACTGTAGGCGGCTACGTATGGTCCCGGCACTGGCCCCAGCACCGACGACACCAGCACAATATGTCCGCCGCCGCTGGCGCGCATGGCGGGTACTGCCGCCCGCACGCTGTGGATCACGCCGTCAATGTTGGTGCGCAGGACGGTTTCGATATCTGCCCAGGGTGCTTCGACCAGCGCCCCGCGCTGTCCCACACCGGCGTTGGCCACCAGCACGTCGAGCCGGTTGAACTGTGCCAGCGTCAGCGCGACGGCCCGCTGCATGGCCTGCGGATCAGTCACGTCGGCGGGGACGGGCAGAATCGTGCCCGGCAGACCGTTCGCTTCGGCTTCCTGGGCCAGCGCCGTCAGCAACTCCGCGCGCCGCCCGGTGACGGTCACCTGGTCGCCCAGTGCGGCGAAGAGCAACGCCGTCGCGCGGCCAATGCCCGACGATCCTCCGGTGATCAGCAGCACGCGCGGCGTTTCGGCAGGCAGAAGCAGTTTGCGCATCGTTTCCACAGCGCATCCCTCTTGCGGCAGGCAGATCAGTAGGGCCGCGCGACCACGCCCCACACGTTCTCCGCCACGTCCTGCGCATCGCCACCCTCGAAGGCCACGCGCCACAAATGCGTGGCGGGCAGGTAGACCATCATCTCCGGATCGGTCGGTTTGGCTCCCGGCCACACACGGCGGGCATTGAGATCGTTCACCAGGGCGGTGTTGGGATCAACCACTACCGCGAAGACGTAGCGCTCGGTGACGGCCAGCGAGCTGACGCCGTACACGTCGGCGCGGCTGGCGAGTTCGCGGATGGCTCCGTTGACCAGGTTCAGGCGATAGAGGACGATGTCGGCGCTGCGCAGGTCAACGGTGAAGGTCGGCTCTTTGTCCAGCGTCAGCAGGTGACTGGGCGCGTAGCGCGAGACGAAGAACAGGTAGGCGCTATCCGGTGACCAGGCGACACGCTCGATAGTACCCAGGCCCCCGGCGATGGCGATCTCGTAATCGCGCGAACCGCCGGTGATCAGATCGTAGATGCGGATGACGTTGTTGACGGTCGGCCCGGCCAGGTGCGTACGCGCCGGGTTGAGCGCCGCTGCCCCTGTCACGAATTCCGCGTCGTAGACCGAAAACTCGCCCGTGCCGGTGTTGTACAGTGCCAGACCAGGGTCGGGGAAGCAACAGGTGCCGAAGAGGTTCGCGCCATAGGTCGGCCACAGGCTGGGACGCCCCGGCCCCAACAGGCCGCCGTCGCGCACATAGAGCGCCGCGGCAAAGGTGAGCACGGCTTGCGACGCTCCCTGCTGAAAACGCCCGAAGTAGCCCGTCAGGCGGCCCACCCCGCCGTCGGCCAGGGCGAAGTTCAGCTCGCGCAGGGGAAAAGCCACCCGGTCGGGTGCGTCGGAACCGGCGGGCTGTGGTGAGACTGTTTCCAGGTAGTAGAGCGTCTGCCCATCCGGCGAGAGGGTGAGGGTGCGCCCGTAGGTGCCGGCCATGCGCACCGCCGCGCCCCCTTCTGCGCCGGTGGCGTAGAGACCGTCGTCGCGGGCGATGTAGAGCGTGCGCCCGTCGCCCGTCCAGAACAGGCGCGCGCCCTGACCGTAGGTGAAGGTCGGGCCGGTCTGCTCGATCGGTTTTCCGTCCGCGTCGGCCAGGGTGACGGTGTCCTGCCAGACGTAGGCCAGCGCTACCTCGCGAGCCTGTCCGCGCGCCGTCCCCGCCAGCGGCATGAGCAGCGCCGCCACTCCCATGACCACCCCCAGCCAACGCCAACGGGAAGCCATCGCCTGCTCTCCTGGAATCAGCCTGCGGTTTGTCTGCCAGTGTACCTCGTTGACCGCGCAGAAAGGAATAGGACGCTGGACTTACGTCAGGCGGGTGGCTGCGCCGGCAGCCAGACCCAAAAGGTGGCCCCTTGCCCTGGCGTGGAGTCCACATCAATGATGCCGCCGTGTGCTTCGACCACCCGGCGCGTGATCGCCAGACCCAGACCGGTGCTCTTTTCGCCGCCGGTAGGTCGTGCCGACAGCCGCGCAAAATCGGTGAACAGCTTGTCGCGGTCGGCGGGGCTGATCCCTGGCCCCTGATCCTGCACGGTCAGCCGCCAGCCGCCATCCTGTTGATGGGCATCTACCCAGACAGTGCTACCCGGTGGCGAGTACTTGACGGCATTGGAGATCAGGTTGTCGAGCACCTGACGCAGGCGAGTCGGATCGGCGTAAAGGGTGCCACTCTCGGCGTGACGCAACGTCACCGTCGTGCCCTTGGAAGTGGCAAGTTGAGCGTGACGCTCGACAATACGCCGCACAAACTCTGGCATGGGCAGCGCCTCGCAGCGCAATTCCAGTTTGCCCGCCTCGATCTGCGATACATCCAGTAGATCGTCCAGCAAGGCCAGCATATGGTGCGTCTGCTGGACGATGTCATCCAGCAAGGCGGTTCGCTCGTCCTCTGAGATGGGGAACGTCTTGTCGCGCAACACGGAGGCGATGAGTTGAATGGAACTGAGGGGATTGCGCAGGTCGTGTGCGGCCATGCCCAGGAAGCTGTTCTTCAGTTCATTGAGGCGCACCAACTCCTGATTCTTGGCTTCGATGGTGGCCTGCCGGGCGGCCAGTTCGGAGACCAGGTAGCCCTTGTCCACGATGATCGAGAGTTGCCGGGCGATGCGCTTGAAAACGTCCACATGCACGTCGGAATAAGCGCCGGGCCGTACGCTGGAGAAGAACATGAAGCCCACCGGGTAGCCGTTGACGATCAGCGGGCAGGTGAGCGAAGAGCGCATCCCTTCGGCCACGATCAGGCGCGTGGACTCCGACTCTGGTTTGGCCTGCAGATAGGCGAGCAAATCGTTGATGATGCGCGGCTCGCCAGTCTCGATGATACGCTGCAGACTGCTGCCCGCCAGCGGAGCCGAGTACCCGCGCTTGAGATGGATTTCTGGCTGATCGCTGCGCGCCCAACGCGCCGTCACGGTGCCGCCGGTCTCGTCAATCAGCGAGAAGCCAATACGGTTGTAGGGGATCAACGCGCGGAAGTCGTCGTAGACGTTGTCCAGAATGTCGTCGAGCAACAGACCCGCGTTGATGCGAGCCGTGATCAGGTCGAGTTTTTGCAGTTCGGCGCGGCGTGCATCCAGTTCGCGGGCCAGCGCCTGCAGTGCCTGACCAAGCTGCCCCACTTCGTCCGGCGGAGCGACCGGAACCTCTACTTCGTAGTCGCCCTGACGCAGGCGCTCGGTCGCCTCGATATAACGTATGATTCGCTCGTCGGCCATCAGTCTTCCCTTTTTGAAAAGTCCGGCTCGCACCGTCAGCCGCCGGACTGCTGTGCCTGCTGCCAGGCCGCGGTTATAGCCCGGTTGATGCTCACTTCCGCCAGAAAACGGTGTTGTTGCTGTGGTGTCAGGTCCTCGGCCTGTCGCTGCAACAGCAGGTAGGCCATGTCCAACAGTTGGCGAGCGGCGTCGGCCTGACGCATGAAATGCAGAGTGCGGTAGATCGTCCAGTAGAGGCGCAGCGGCTCGTCCAGGCGAGCAGGGCCATGCTCGCTCAGGTGCGCCAGCACGTCCTCGGCCAGCGTGTAGGCGGCCACGCCCTGACCCTGCGCCAGCAAAACGCGCATCACCCCCGCCGTCGCCTCGATCGCTTCGGCGCGCGCACCCAGGCTTCGCCAACGTTCTACCGCCAGCCCATAGGCACGTAGCGCCCCGTCCCAATCCTTCTCCGTCTCGTACCACAACCCCCAGATGTAGTGCGTCTGTGCCGCACCGCGCTCGTCGGACGCCTCGGCGCTGAGGCGTTCCGCCTCGCCGAGCCATTGTGCCGCCGCCGTCAGATCGCCGCGCTCCAGACAGACGGCACCCAGGCCCACGCATGCCGTCACCGCGCTGCCGGGCAATCCGTGTTCGCGCGAGAGCGCCAGCGCTCCCCGATAATCTTCGTCCGCTGCGTCGTAG
>DDBP01000158.1 GCA_002332795.1 Anaerolineales bacterium UBA2029
GACGCCCGCATCGTCAGCCAGCGCGAACAATCGCGCCGTGCGCGGGTCGGCGGTGTGAAGGCGGTGCCCCAGCCCTGGGATGCGCTCCTTCCTTGCCCGGTACTCTGCCACCACGTCCTGCGCCGCCTGCTCCAGGGTCACGGCCCCGGTAGCGGTCGCTTCAATGACCTTGAGCAGCAGGCGCATACAGTCTTCGATCGCGCCGCCGTGATAACGGTTGATGCTCAGAATTCCAGCAGCAACCGCAGCGTTGAGCGACGCTCCAGTGCTGGCGGCGGTGCGCGCCGCCAGGGTCGAAGGGGGCGTAGCGCCGTGATCAATGGATGCAACCAGGATAGCATCCAGCAGCGGGGCCACCCGGTCGTCGAGCAAATGGCCGGTCAGGGTCAGATAAACCGCCTGGGCAAAGGTGACACAGCCCATCAGTTCGTCAATGCGGTAACCGCGCAAGCGTACTTCGTTGGGCTTGATCTCGGAGATCGCCGTTCTCCAGTGCAGGTCACCTTCGCTCATGGGGATTCTTCTTTCCTCAACGGAATGCCTCGCTCCGATAGCACATCGCGCACCACTGGCGGGATGTCGTCAAAGGCTTCTACCACGATCGCTCCGGCAGCGCGCAGCCGTTCCACCTTGCCCGCATACGTGCCGCGCCCGCCTTCGATGATCGCCCCGGCATGACTGAAGCGCGTGCCGCTGCGCGCGCTTTTGCCCCCGATGTAGGCAATGACCGGCTTGGTGATCTCGCCACGCTCGATCAGATCGGCTACCTGCTCTTCCTGCGAAGTGCCGATCTCGCCGAACATCACGATAGCATGGGTATCCGGGTCTTGTTCGAAGAGGCGCAGGATGGCGGGATGAGGTAGCCCCACGATGGGATCACCGCCGACATGTACCAGCGTCGAAGCGCCGACGCCCGCCCGCGCCAGATAGTAGGCCAGGCTGGTGGTGATCCCCCCACTGCGGCTGCTGATACCCACTGGCCCTGGGAAAAACCACTCGCGCGCACTGGCAGCCTGCCCGCCGATCATGCCCAACACTCCCTGATCTGGGCTGAGAACCCCCAGCGTGTTGGGGCCGACAAACTGCGCGTCCGCGCGCGCGGCAGCCTCGACGATTTCCAGCACGTCATAGACTGGCACGCGGTCGGGGACGATCACCAGCAACCTGACACCCGCTGCCATCGCTTCGAGCGCCGCGCTCTTGACCAGGGGAGCGGGGATGAACAGCACGCTGACGTCAATCGGCCCCGCCTTCTCCCAGGCTTCGCCGACCGTATCATAGACGGGCACCCCTTCGACAATCTGCCCACCTTTGCCCGGCGTGACGCCGGCGACCACCTGCGTGCCGTAGGCGCGCATGAGCCGGGTGCGTACCATGCCTTCGCGCCCGGTGATGCCCTGCACCAGCACTCGCTTCGATCGGTCAATCAGGATCGCCACGAGGTCCCTCCTCGCCCTCCCCACCCTGGGCAGCGTCTAGCCCAGGGATGGGCAGGTGCACGTAGCCGCCCTGGTTGCCCTCGAAATAGCACTCGATCTCGCAGGCGAGACACTCGATACAGCCGCCGCGCTCCGCTGCCTCGCGGGTGATGTTCAGCACGGGCACGCCGTCCTGCAACGAGAGTATCTGCGGAGCGCACGCGCTGATGCACACCTGACTGTGACAGTCGCGGCAGCGCGCGTGATCCAGGGTTACCGTCCCGCCGGTAACCGTGCGGAAGCTGTACGGAGCCGCGGCGGGACGCGGCCCGTAGTCGGCGCGCCTTTGCGCCGGAGGGAGCGTCTGGGCAATCAGCGTACGCAACCGCTCCGCACAAAAAGCGGGGGGATCGTCCTTGCCATAGGCTTCGACCGGAGCCAGCAAATACGGCTGAGCGCGCTTCAGGATAGCAATGGCCTGTTCCTCGGCGTTGCCGCCCAGGCGAACGACTGCTGGAACCGTCAAGGGGGCTTCCAGAAAAGCCTTCACCAGTGCCCGCGCCGAGTGATATTGCTCCTGGCTGGCTACGCCGCTGCCACTGGCGAAGTAGCCGTCTAGCCCCGGCTGACTGAGAATGATCCGTGCGGCGCGGTAGACCTTGCTGGCGGGCGGGTTGCCGCTGGTGTCTACGAAGTTGGCGGGGCGCAAACCCTGAGCTTCCAAAGCGTCCATACTCATCATGCTGCCGCCGCCGCCCGCCCCATGAAAGCCGACGAACCCCTCTCCCCGGCCAAAACCCTGCGCCATCTGGATGAAAAAGAAGGTCCCCCGGTAATCGCTGCGTTCTACTTCCCAGGCGATGCGCTCCAGGAGCGTAGGCGGGCGGTCCAGCTCACGGGCGAACGTGATGCCTAGCTCTGGCTGGCGGAAAACAGCGTTGTCATCAATGGTGAAACGGCAGTCCGCGGCGATCAGTCGCCCCTCTTCGGTCAGCGCCAGCGGGTTGATCTCGGCAGCGCGGGCGTCGAACCGGCGCGCTGCGTCGTACAATCGCGGTAGCAGATCGCCAATCTTGACCAGCAACTCTCCACGCAGACCGACCCGTCGGGCCAGTTCGCGCGCCTCGAAATCGCGCAGGCCCAGCCGAATATCTACGGTGTGCCGAGCCACCGTCTCCGGGTGCGCGCGAGCGATCTCCTCAATGCCCGATCCGCCACGGCTGCTGAAGATCATCACCGGTGCGCGCGCCTGATCATCAATGATCACCCCAGCGTAGAACTCGCGGGCGATGGAGAGACGCTCCACGACCAGCACCTGCTCGACCGCATAGCCGCCGACCTCCATGCGCAGCATAGCCGCTGCGACTGCTGCTGCCTCGTCGGGGCCGTCCGCAAAACGGATCGCGCCTAGAGCTGCGCGTCCCGTTACCCAGGCCTGTGCTTTGACCACCACCGGCCCGCCAAGTTCGGCGGCGATGCGGCGGGCTTCTTCTGCTGTGCGCGCCACCTCCCCACGCGGCACTGCAATGCCCACCCTGGTCAGCAATTCGCGGCTCTGATATTCATGCAACCTGGCCATCGGTCAAATGTCCGTCTCGAAAAAGAGAGGGCTGACACGGACGCCCTCATAGGCCGTATGGCTCCCGTACCAGGTCGAAAGGCCGACCTGCCCGTGAAGATATGGCGCAGGATCATGCCAGGTCAGGGTCGCCTGCTGGTCGTCGCTGCGGGCTTCCAGAGTCAGGCGATCGCCTTGTGCGGTCAGACGCAGGCGTACCGCCGTCCCGTGTCGCCACGGGAAGGGAACGGAGGCGACCAGGGTATAGTCCGGGCCGTCTTTACGATACAGCGCCAGCGTGCCTTCTGGCCCCAGCCCTCCGGCGTAGGAGCGCAACGCCCCCTGCACGCGGACGTTGAGATTGTGGTAATCGCCGATCACGGGGGTGACCTGCGCTTCCAGGTAGTAATCCTCCCAGACAATGTCCCCCGTGTACGATTCACACAGGCCAGGACCGCTGCCGTGATAGCGCCCGTCGCCTTCCAGCCGCCAGTAGCCGCGTAGCTTCGTCCATTGGCTGATGGCGTTCCCTTCGGAACGCTCGCGGGTGAAGTCCAGACGGTAGTCGGGTGTGCCCCACCAGTCGAGCGATTTGAGGTGTAGCGCTCCGACGTCCCAGTCCGCGCCCACATTGCGGACGACGACGCCCACCTGCGACAGACAGACGCCGTCCAGCCGCGGAATCTGCCAGGTGAGAGTGTGCCACTCGCCCGGCTTTAGCGTCTGCCCGACCGACTGCAGTCTCTGCTGCGCGTTGTCGTCGAAGACACACAGGCTGGCCTGTAGCGTCGGCGGGGCGTCTGAGGGGATGTAGACTTCTGCTGTGACCGTTTGGCCAGGAAAAATCAAAGGAGTGAATGCTGCGCCGTAGTAGTTGCCGCTCAGTTCCGTAGGCCGATAGTACGTGCGCGTGAACAGGTATAGTTCGCCCTTCTTGTTCAGCTTGCGCACACTGGCCTGCAGAGTCCCATCCTCGCTGACGGCGAAAGACTGGCGCAACTCGATCACTCGCCCGCCAGTGCTCTGAGCCTGGAAATTGCACGTCGAACCTCGATAGCGGAAGTGATAGCGCGGACGCCTGGCAGCCGTTTCGCCGGCCAGTGCTCGCCCCAGCGCGCAGAACAGGTCAGCGCACTGCGGAATGGTCAACAGGTTGCGCGTCCCGATGATGCTGGCAGCAATCAACAGGTCGTTGAGCGGCTCGCGCCAGCGCCATTCGATCCTGTCCAACCCCACAGCCACGCCCATGATCGCGCCGACATTGCCCACATTGCAGTCGGTGTCCCAACCGGCCATGTTGGCGATCTGGATCGCACGGGTGAAATCGCCCCGGCTATAGGCCAGCGCCATCGCGACCACGCCCGCGTTGGGGATGATATGCACGACGCCTGGATAGCGGTCGTAGCCAAAGTTTGCCTGCAGAAAGGCCATGCAGGCATGCCAGTCATCGGGGTGCCGGGCGTGAAAGTCCAACACGGCGCGCACCACCCGCGCGTATTCGCTGGCGGCGGGGATCAGGGCCAGACCGGTGGCGATCAATTTGAGCGGATCGGCTTCCTGGAAAGCAGCGCTAACCAGCGCGGCGATGAAGCGCCCCCCGTAGATACCATTGCCATCGTGAGAGACGCTCGACGCCCGCGCTGCCAGGTCAGCGGCGAGAGCCGGGTTGCCAGGGACAACCAGCCCCCAAATGTCGCTGAAGATCTGCCCACCGATCTGCTCGGCCAGGGCTGCCCCGTTCTGCGCGATCGATCCACTGCGCGGCGCGGGGATGCCACTGGCAAGATTTAGGTAGGCAGTGTGCTCGGTCGAAACGCCGTAGCCACCCCACCACAGCGTGCCATGCTGATCGCCCAGGTAGTTGAGCCAGGCATCGGCGATCTGTTGCGGTGACAGGCCGTAGCCTGCCGCGCGATGATCCTCCAGCGCGCGAATGAGGATCATCGGCAGAGCCGTATCGTCGTCGGGCTTGAAGACCTTGCCCGGCGCTTCGTTGAGATAGCCGTCAATCTCGCCGATATTGCAGCGAATCTCGTCGTAGGTCCAGCCTTCGAGCGGCGCTCCGAAGCGCACACCGATGCACTTGCCCAACCAGCCGGCGTAGACTCGCTCGTCATAGTCAGGGGGGATGGTCACCAGAGTCATGCTTCACCTTGCTATTGTGCCCGCAGTAGAAGTTTCGGCCCCTCGCCCATCACTTCACAGCGAGGGGCCTTTTTCCTGTCACCGGCGATCGATCTCAGGAGCTATAGGCGTCGTCCAGGCAGAACTGAGCCTTGGCAGCTTCTTCGGCCAGCATGGCCTCCAGGTCGCGTTCGCCATTCTGAATCCAGCGCACGCGCACATTGTCGAAGGCTGGGTACACACAGTCCCAGAAGTACTGCGAGCGCAGATAGTTGGCGACGCGCGTTTCCTTCATCAGTTCGGCATAGGCAACACCCAGGATCGGATCTTTGTCCCAGCCAAGCTCCTGCCAGGTCTGCGGGTTATTGGGCGGCCAGACGCCGGCTTCGGCGGCCATACGCTGAGCCTCTGGACCGGCAAGCCACTTCATGAACTCCCAGGCTGCTTCTTTGTGACGGCTGCCCGACCACATATAGTGGGCGTAGGCGTCTGTCCAGGCGATGCCCTCGCTGTTTTCGTCATAGCGCGGCGGTTCGACCACACCCCATTCGAAAGTCGCCTGTTCCATCAGCGCGGGGATTTCCCAGTTGGAAATAGACTGCATGGCCACCTTGCCAGAGAGGAATACCAATTCCCCATACTGATCTTGCAGTTCGGCAGGCGCGGCGACCTGATCCTCGGTCACCAGTTCCAGGCAGAAACGCCAGGCTTCTGCGGCGGCGGGTGTGTCGAAATAGCCCACCACCTGGCGTCCGTCTGGGCTGATCACATCCGTACCCAGGTTGAAGGAGAATGGCGACCACAACATGCAGCCTTCGCCGCCGACGATGGCGCCAACGCCGTACTGATCCTTGTCACGATCCGTGAGCTGATTGGCCAGCGCACGATATTCAGCCACCGTCCAGCCCGGCTGAGGATAGGGCACGCCCGCAGCGTCGAAAAGCTCCTTGTTGTAGGCGATGAAACCCGCCGACGCATCGCGCGGGACGCCATAGTAGTGGCCTTGATAGACAGTGCGCAACTGCCCGATGGGGAACCAGACTCCAGGGTCGAAGCCCGACGCTTCCATGTAGGGCGTCAGGTCTTCCAGGAACCCCTGCTGCGCAATGTCCGCCGCGTAGTAGGTCGTCCACACATCAGGGCCTTCGTTGCCCGCGATGGCTGTCGCCACGCGGGTATTGAAGCCCCGGCTGGGGAAGAGTGAGATCGCCACACGAATGTTGGGGTTGGCCGCCTCGAAGGCGCGAGCGAGCTGGAAGTGCAGGTCGCGCGTCGCCGCCGTGTCACGACCTCGTTCTGTGCTCCACCAGGTGATGGTCACCACCTGCTGATCCTGGGCCTGAATGGCACTCAGTGGAGCGACCATGGCCACGACGAGCACCAGAACAATCCATATACGCTTGTTCATTGTCTATCTCTCCTCAAGAAACTCACCAGGGAATGCGAAAGGAACGTTGTCGCCAGCTTATTTCGGTCGCGCCCTCACCTCCTCTCAGTCAATCGTGTGCCGTCGGCGCATCCCTCTCATCCTTTCAGACCTTCAACGGAAATCCCGCCGATCAACTGCTTCTGCGCAAAGAAGAACAAGACCAGCGGCGGAATCATCGCCAGGACAGAACCCGCCATGAGCAGATTCCAGTTGGTCTCTCGCGCACCCTGAAAGAAGCTGAGTCCCAGCGACACGGTGAACAGGTCAGGGTCATTCAGGTAGATCAGCGGCTGCAAGAAATCGTTCCACACGTCTATGAAAGTGAAGACAATGACCAGCATCAGGGCGGGACGGGTCAGCGGCAGGATGATGCGCCAGAACACGTCGAAGCGGTTGGCTCCGTCAATATAAGCCGCCTCGTCCAGGTCAAAGGGGATGCTCATCATGTACTGCCGTACCAGAAAGATCAGAAAAGGACTGCCAGTGAAGGCGGGCAGGGTGAGCGGCCAGTAGGTGTTGATCATGCCGAGCTTGGAGAACAAGATGAAGCGCGGCACCAGCGTGACCTGGTACGGGATCATCAGGGTCGAAAGCATGATCAGAAAGAGGATGTTGCGGCCCGGAAAGCGCAGCCGTGCAAATCCATAAGCAACCAGCGTCACCGACACCAGGTGCCCCACGATGTTGACGAAGGCCAGAAAGAAGGTGTTCAGATAGAAGCGGCCAAAAGGAACTTCTTCGAAGACTCTGGCAAAGTTGTTCCACTGTGGGGGCGCAGGCACCCATTCCGGCGGGATGGCAAACGTCTGCTGCGGCGATTTCAGGGCGGTGGAGAACATCCAGTACAGCGGGATCATGAATATCGCCGCCAGAACCATCAACACGGTATAGCCGGAGATACTGTTGAAGCGCCGTATGCCGCGCAGCCCCAGGCGCGGTAAATGACCAGTACGTGACATTACGTCGTCCTCTTGCGCTCGGCCTCGTAGTAGACCCAATATTTCGAACTGCGGAAGACCAGCACGGTGAGGATCATGATGAACACGGTCATGATCCAGGCTAGCGCCGCTCCGTAGCCCATCCGCATGGATTCGAAAGAACGGTTGTAGATGTACAGCATGTAGAACAGACCCGATTGCAACGGGCCGCCGCTACGCCCGGCGGCAATGAAAGCCGGCGTGAATGTCTGGAATGTGCCAATCAGTCCCAGGACAAGCTGGAAAAAGATCGTTGGCGTGAGCATGGGCAACGTGATCCGCACGAATTGCTGGAAGCGGTTAGCGCCATCTACTGAGGCCGCTTCGTACAACTGCGCGGGCACGTTCTGCAGGCCAGCCAGATAGATCACCGCACTGCCGCCGACCCCCCACAAAGACATCATGACAATACTGGGCAGCACCCAGTCAGGATCGGCCAGCCAGCTCGGCCCCTTGATGCCAAGCCAGCCCAACAGGGTGTTCAGCAGGCCGTAGCGCGGGTTGAGTACCCACACCCACACCAGCGAGCTGGCGACTTTGGGCACGATGTAGGGCATGTAGTACATCGTGCGGAACAGGCCAATACCACGCAGCTTTTGGTTGAGCACAACGGCGATCAGAATGCCAAAGACAACCTCCAGCGGCAGATAGAGCACGGCGTACTTGAGGGTAACCGTGACGGCTTTGCGGAAGAAGGGGTCTTGGGTGAAGATGCGCTCGTAGTTGCCCAGCCCGATCCACTGCGGGCTGCCCACGATATTCCAGCGAGTGAAACTGAGCGCGAACGAGGCCACAATAGGGCCGAAGAAGAAAACCAGGAACCCGACGATCCAGGGCGAAATGAACAGATACCCGGCCAGCGCCTCGCGTCGTTCGCTGGGCGAAAGCTGAGTCCAACTGCGCACGAGCCTGGTTGCGGCGTTCATTCGTCGTCTCCCGTCGCTTTCTCGCTCGACAGCGCCAGGTCAACCAAGGCCTCGGCCAGGGCCAGGACATCCTCGTTGCGGACAAAGCGCAGGCTCACGCCACTGGCCACCCGCACCTGTTGCACCCAGCGCTCAGGGATGACGGACAGACCATGCAAGGCCCCGCACAGCGCGCCACAGATAGCCGCAATGCTGTCGGCGTCTCTGCCAAAGTTCGCTGCCCAGAACATGCTCTGTTTGAAGTCCCCTCCCGTCAGACGGAAAATGGCGAACACCTGCGGGATGGCCTCCGCGCTCATCGAGTGCACCGGAGTCCACAGGGCGTTGTGCAGCGCTTCCCAGGCGTTGAGCATATCGCCCGCCGCCTGGTCGCAGATATCCATCGCCCGGTCGAAAGCGCGACCGAGCCAGCTATCGTCGGGAATGTATTGGCGGGCGGTGTCCACCACTGCCTGAGGAGTGGCATCTACCATCGCCACGGCAATCGCGGCGGCCACGGCTTGCGCGGCCCACACGCCATCCGCGTGATGGCTGATCTCCGCATCAACACGCGCCATCGCCGCGGCCCGGTCGGGATCGCCCGCACAGAAGACGCCAATGGGACTGATGCGCATGGCCGCGCCATCGTCATTGTTCTGCACGTTATCAATACCGCTCAGCGGGGGGCGCATCCCGCGTTTGATGTTTTCAACCGCCCCATAGAGCGGCTTGCCAGCCCGTTCGAAGATGCCCCCCTGGTCAATGATGTACTTCTGCCAGGCCGCCAGCACCGCTTCGGGAGTGAGATTGCCACCACAATCCAGCAGCATTCGCGCGGTGAGCAACCCAAACTCTGTGTCGTCTGTGCTCTTGGCTCCTGGATAGAGGTCGGTGATGATCCCGTAGCGGTTACGATACTCGGCATTGCGCCCCAGATCGCCCATGGCATCGCCTACGGCGAGTCCGATCAGGCAGCCAGTGGCCTTACTGGTGAACAAATCTCTGGCGCGGAGCAAGTCCTCTCGCGTGTGCATGTCGGCGACCTTTCAGTCTTCATGCGCCCATATGGGAACGTTCCCCATCAATGGCAACAAAACACTCTTTAGGGTGGAGCACAGGTGCTCCCCCGCACTTTGAGTTGCCCCTCCAGCAACAGGTGACGCGGCACCGCTGGCCCTGCCCCACGAATTCGCTCCAGCAACAGATTCGCTGCCTGAACGCCAATCTCGTACTTGGGTTTGGCTACTGTCGTCAGGGGAGGTGAAGTAGTACTTGCTGCTTGTATGTCGTCAATGCCGATGATGGATAGATCGTCAGGGACAGTCAGCCCGGCCTCTCGCGCCGCAATGAGCGCACCAATGGCCAGGATATCGTTGCCAGCCAGCACCGCGGTCGGCGGATGCGTCAGGCTCAAGAGTTGACGCATGGCCGCGGTGCCCCCCGCTTGTGAGTAGGGACAGCGCACGATAAGGGCCTGGTCGAAAGGCAGACCATAGCGCAACAATACCTCGACGTAGCCCTGGTAACGTGTATCTGGACGGTCGCGCTGCGAAATACCGGCGATCAATCCGATGCGCGTATGCCCCAGCGCGACCAAATGCTCAAGGGCGGTCAGGACAGCCTTTGCCGAATCGCTACCTACCGAATCGAAATCGGGGAACGCCTCGCCAGAACCAAGCAGCACGGCAGGCGTCTTCAGGGCGCGCAGTTCTGCATTGGTGATACGAATAGGGTTAATCAGCAGGCCATCGAAGCGATTGCGACGGACCGTCTGCAGGTGAGCGATCTCGCGTCTGGCGTCCCAGTCGCTATTCAACAGCGCCACGGTGTACCCCTGGGCTTCACAGGCATCCTGCACGCCGCGCGCGACTTCCGGCCAGAAAGGGTTGGTGATGTCTGGAATGGAGAGAGCCACCATGAGCGTCTGATCGGTGCGCAGGCTGCTGGCAACAAGGTTGCGCTCGTAACCCAGCATGGCAATCGCAGCCAGAACTCGCTCACGAGTTGCCTCGGACACTCGCTGATCTTCACCATTGATGACGCGCCCAACTGTAGTCTTCGAGACACCAGCAAGGCGAGCTACATCTTTGATGGTCGGCTGTTTGGCCTTTGTCACGCTCTCGCCATCCCATCATGGGGAACGTTCCCACCTATCGTATTACGTTTTTTCGGCTTTGTCAACCGGTGCGCCGGAGGAAGAACCCATACGGCTTCTACAGCGGCAGTCTCTTGAAAAGTCGCTCTGGGATAAGGCGGATCACCAGCATGATGTATCGCCAGAACCAGGGGATGTATACTACGTCTTCCCCCTTGAGCATGGCCTTGTAAATGCGCCGGCCAACACGTGCAGGTTTGGCATACAGCGGGTTTTTCCTGAGATGCGCAGTCATGGGCGTGTCCACAAAGCCCGGTTTGATGGTGACTACCGCCACACCCGCTTTGCTCAATCGAGCGCGCAATCCGCTGGCAAACAGGCTGACTGCCCCTTTGGCTGTGCCATAGACATAGTTACTCCTGCGTCCACGATCTCCGGCTACAGAGGAAATCACAGCCAGACAGCCGTGCCGCTGTTGCTCGAAACGTTCCGCCAGCAGGGTGAGCAGAGAGATATAGCTCAGCGCGTTCGTTTGCATCTCGCGCAAGGTTTCCTCTACGCTGACCTGCGCTCTGCTCTGATCCGTCAGCGTCCCATGCGCAATGAGCACAGCATCCAGCTCTCCTAATGCTTCACAAGCAGCGGATACCAATGCTCCGTGCTGTGCCAGGTCGTTCAGATCGAGCGTGTAAGATAGGACACGAGTTGCACCGCGCACTTCAAGATCGCGCTGCACTGCCGCCAGCTTTTCGGCATTGCGCCCAACAAGAAAAAACTCCGCGCCATCAGCAGCGAAATGCCTGGCCGTCTCCAGCGCAATAGCCGACGTCGCCCCCACAATCATCAGTTTCATCGCGATCCTCACCTGGTACCATCTTGCGTGACGCGCCGCCAAAAACTCGATGAGAATTTCGGGTCCACATACTGAGCGAATTCACGCCACTGAGGATAACACGCCTGGAAGGTCTCCGCTGACATGCGGGCATCTTTGGCCGGATAGAGTACTCCTCCATGATCCCGCACCACCCGGTCCAGGCGGTCAAGAAAAGACAGGGTGCGCTGACCGCGATATGGAAAGTCTAGCGCCAGGGTGACTCCTGGCCGGGGAAAAGAGAGCATCCCTGGTGAGGGGATGTCACCGAACACCTTGAGCACGGCCAGGAACGACAGCACCCCAGAACGGCTAATCTGCGTCAAGATGTCTTTGATTGCCGTGCGATCCTGTGCATAGGGCACCACAAACTGGTATTGCAAGAGGCCCGGCGGGCCATAGAGACGATGCCATTCGTGAATGGCATCCAGAGGATAGAAAAACGGGTCATAGGGTACTGTTCGCCGGGTCTGCCTGGGAAGCTGCGAGTGGTAGTACAGCGTATTGAAGGCTTTCACGGTCACCCTGTTGAGCACAAAAGCCGGAAGTTGAACCGGCACGGTGAACAGCGACCTCGGCTCTGCCGCCTTGCGTGAGAAGTGTTTCGATGGGCTGTAGTTGCCGCGCATGAACAATCCGCGCCCCAGCTTCTTGCCTGTCGCCAGGCAATCCACCCAGGCCATCGTGTGCTCAAAGCGCTCGTCGGAAGCGGCGCTGATGTCGAAAAACTCGTCTATGCAGCGGAACCGAATCTGTTCTCTGGTAATGAACGGTCCGGGCACGCGCCGCAGGCGAATTTCCGCCCACAGGATCAGACCGGTTAGCCCCAACCCCCCAATGGTGGCGCGAAACAGGTCGGCGTTTTCGTCCGGTGAGCAGATCAACCGCTGACCATCCGATCGCAGCAATTCCAGGCGGGTCACATGGCAACCGAACGTTCCCACTCGGTGATGGTTCTTGCCGTGCACGTCATTGGCAATCGCCCCGCCAATGGTGACGAATTTGGTGCCAGGGGTAGTCGGCAGAAACCAGCCGCGCGGCACGATGAGTTTCAGAATATCTGCCAGGGTTACCCCCGCTTCGCAGCGTAACAGGCCATTTTCCTCGTCGAAAGCGATGAAGCGGTTCAACGGAGCCGTGTCGAGCAGCGTGCCCCCCTCGTTCAGACAGACATCCCCATAGCTACGGCCTACGCCATAGGGCAAGACCGAACCTGTCACCGAAGCCAGATCGATCTCATCGAGCCAGTGAAGGGGCACAACGTCTTGCTTTTTGACATAGGGGTAACGCCCCCAGGATTGGTAGGTGCGCATCCGTCCGTCCATCACCATCAAGTCAGTTCCTCGTCCAGATCACGATTCCCATTGGAACCGTATAGCAGTAGCAATAGCCGTGCTCGCTGTGACTGAGCAGGGGTTCCAGCCGCTGAGCAAACAGTTCGACTTCCTCCGGTTTGGCATAAGCAGGAGCGAGCTGCCAGGCAATTTCGCCCGGCGTCGCTCCCTGAAAGCTGCGGTGCTCGTATAGCACACGCACATCGGCCCGCATGCCAAGCTGCCACAACATGCCGGCGAAGTAGAGATAATTCGGAATGCCCTCTGCCCCGCCCCACAGCTCAGCCAGAAGCTGCCCATGAGGAATTTCGTGGGGCGGCTTTAGCCCTGTGTCTGCTTCGACGATGATCAGGGTGCGGCGGGTGACATTCACCAATTTGCGCAGGGCGCCCAGTATATCCGGTTGTCGGTAGAGCGAAAAGACCGCCATCACTATATCGTGAGGACTCACCTGCGCCTCTTCCCAGGAGGTTTCGACAATCTCGATGTTGGATATCTCCTGCTCAACCATCTTGCGCTGCAACACGGCCAGCATGGCGGACGAATAGTCCAACGCTGTCACCCGGCGCACAAAGCGTGCCACTGGCAATGCCATGCGCCCTGTACCCGCCCCGACATCCAGCACGGTATCTCCAGGACGAGCGAGTGCCCGGATCAGCGCTAACAACCCCTCTGATACGGGAACGCGGGCATCGTACTTTTCTGCAAAGGAGGCCCACATGGCCCGGTCATCTTCATCCGTGCGCACACTGCGCTGTCGCCAGTTTGTATAAGCCTGCCAGGTAGCCGCAAAATCGAGCGGAGTGAATTCGTTCGACATGGCCCTACCCCTCCTTCAGGCATGATTGAGCGCTACAGAGCCAGAGCGACGCCCAAGCAGCATCAGACCGAACAAGAACAAGGCCAGGCAAAGACCCGGCGGCAATACCCACCAGCGCCAGGCAGCGGTCAAGAAGGCGCTACGAGCATGGGCGTAGTACAGCATGGCCCCCCAACTCTTTTGAGACGGATCGCCAAGCCCCAGGAATGACAGACCGGCTTCGGTGAGCGCAGCAGAATTCACGGCCAGCAGAAATTGAGTCCATACCAAGGAACGCACACCCAGCCAGAGGTGGTTGTAGATGATCCACAGCGGACGCGCGCCCAGACTGCGCGAAGCCGTGATGTACTCGTGACGCGCAACGGCAAGTGCCTGAGCATGGACTACCCGCGCCGTCGCTGGCCATGTCACCAGCGCCAGAATGAGGATGAGAGGAACTATCCCTCGCCCCAGATAGGCAGCAGCAGCAATCACCAGCGGCAAACGCGGGATCACCAACGCCATGTTGGTGAGCGCCTGGAGCAGTTCCGACAGTAGTGGTGAGCTGTAAGCGGCCAACATCCCCATTACAGTTCCGATTCCGGTCGCCAGCAGTGCCACACTCACGCTGACCAGCAGCGTTACCCGCGCCCCGACCAGCAATTCGCTCAAAATGTCGTGCCCCACGTCGTTGGTTCCCAACCAATGTGTCCGGCTGGGAGGCAGAAAGGGCTTGCTCGCTCGCTCAAAGGGATCATAGGGGGCTAGCCAGGGGGAGAGCAACGCAACCAGCCCAAAGCCGACCACAATTGCGCATCCTATCCGCCGCGTCGTCATGAGCTTGCCCGCACCCGTGGATCAAGCAGACGATAACAGAGATCAGCCGCTGCATTGGCCGTCAATACTGCCACTACGATCACCAACAGGACGCCTTGTAACAAGGGAAAATCGCGCGCAATGACTGCTTTGTACAACGTCAGGCCAAGACCTGGATATGAGAAAACCGACTCGACCAGCGTCGATCCCCCGAACATCAGCCCGGCCATGAGACCGATCCGGGCTACAATGGGCAGCAAGGCGTTGCGCAAAGCGTGCTGCAGCAATACCGTGTGGTCTCGCAACCCTTTGGCGCGAGCAGTAATCAGGTAAGGCTCAGTCATCACCTCGCGCAGGGCGGTGTTGCTGATCAGAATAATGTCTCCCACCAGCGCCAGGGTCAGCGTCGCGGCTGGCAGAATCAGGTGCCGCCCTACATCATGCAGCCATTCATACGAAAACAGGGCAAAACTCTTCCAGGGGGTATAAGCTCCATAGCTGGGCAGGCCGCCAGGGCGAGAAGCGAAATTGGCCAACAACAACAAGCCAACCCAAAACGCAGGCATGGCATTGATGCCGATCGCCATGCCCAGGCTGGCAGCCTCAAAGACCCTGCCCCGCCAGGCACTCCATATGCCCAGACCAAGGCCGAGCAGACTGGCACAAAGCAGGCTGGTGCTACCCAGCAGCAGGGTCCAGGGCAGCTTCTCTTTGATGGCCTCGCTTACACTTTGCCGACGCTGCAACGAATATCCCAGGTCGCCGCGCAACAGATTGCGCCAGTAGATGCGATATTGGGCAATGAGCGATTGGTTCAACCCGTAGCGTTCGCGCAGAGCTTCTACCGCCGCTGGATCGGCAGTCTCGACCTCGCCACCCAGCAAGAACAAAGCCGGATCGCCAGGCATGAGGCGCGGAATGAGAAAATTGAGTGAAAGAATGGCCCAGAGAGTTGCTCCAAAGATCGCCACGCGCAGACTCACCAACCGCAGCCAGGTCTTCACCACTCTTGCTCCCAGAACACCAGGGTGGCCCGGCAATCAGGCCACCCTGCTGACGATGAGAAACTCTCTGTCTTCAGCGCGGAAGGAACGACTGCTTGTCAAAAGCGCCCGTGCCAGGGATGGTGATCCAGCCGTCATATGCGCCAGGGCGGTATCCCTGTAGTACATCGGGATAGTAGAGCACCAGGTAAGGCACAGTGACAGCGATTCGCTCCTGAATCTGCCCGGCCAGCTCCAGGCGAACAGAAGGATTCAGCTCTGCCGCGAAAGCGTCCAGCAGTTCGTCCAAGGCGGGATCGGAAAAGTCAATGAAATTGAGCGACCCGCCGGAATGGAACAACTGCCACATTTGATCGGGATTCTGCTGAACTGGCGCAGACCAACCGCCCAGATACATTTCGTAATCACCATGCTCCCGCACGGTAGTCATCCAGGTGTTGAAGTCGCCCGGCGTCGGTTCAATGCGGATGCCAACTGCGGCGGCATATTCGGCGACCATCTCGCCGGCGCGCATGCGGATTGGGCTGCTGGTCTGAGTGTGCATCTCCAGGTGAATGGGATCGCCGGAGGGTGTCTCACGCCATCCGTCGCCGTCCACATCCTTGTAACCAGCCTCGTCCAGCAATTCGGCAGCGCGAACTGGATCGAAGACTGGCTCTATAGGCTTGGCCCAGGGAGCACTGGGTGGCACATATCCTGGCGATCCGACAACGGCGTATTCTCCATACAGGGTCTCAGTGATTTCCCGCACATTGACAGCATAGGATAGCGCCTGGCGGAACGCCATATCATTCAGCGGAGCGCGATCCGCGTGCATCCCCACGTAATCCACCACATAGCCGGGCGAGCGTGCGATGGTGATGTTTTGGCCGTCATTCAGTTCTTCCACAAGTTCGGGGGGCACATATCCCGTTGCGAAATCAACCTCACCGCTGCGTAGCGCGGTCATATGAGCGTTGATATCAGCGACGATGACGAAGATCAGCCTGTCTACCAGCGGTTTGCCTCTCCAGTACTCGGAGTTGGCTTCCATGCGGTACATGACATCCGTCTGATGTTCAACCAGTTTATAAGGGCCGCTGCCGATAGCCGGTACTTCTACTGGCTCTCCCCACTTCACCTGGGCATCTTTCCAGATATGTTTGGGGAGGATGGGCAGGTCTGCAGCGATGCTCTGCGCAAAACTCAACGAGGGTTTGTTCAGATGGACGGCAACAGTGTGTTCGTCGAGAACTTCTGCCGACTGCACCTGGTTGGTAACTACTGAAGTCCAGCGTAGATGCTGGTTGTTCTTGACGAATTCCAAAGTGAAAGCGACGTCTTCAGCCGTCACTGGTTCGCCGTCATGCCAGGTAGCGTTTTCCTGCAAGGTGAAAGTCCAGGTCAGGCCATCGTCCGAGACGCGGTATTCGGAGGCCAGCCAGGGGATGAGAGTGCCATCCGGGCCATACCACAGCAGATTGTCGTAGATCAGCGACATCATGATGTAGCCTGGATAGCCGGTGTTGTAGTCGTAGGGAGTCAGGCCCCACTGATCGCTGGTTATGCTGATGCGGACTTCCGAAACGCTATCCTGAGCGCTGGCGGGAACAGCCAGTAACGCCAACAGCCCAGACAGGCATAGAAGCACAATTGCCATCAGGCGAGACTTCATCGTAACCTCCTCAGGTTTCAACTGACAGATAGCAACACATTTTCCTGGCCGGATGGGAGAGCGGGCCATTAGGGAGCCACTCGCGTTAAAGGATACCTGGCCATGCATATTTTCAAAAAGTTACATTAGTAATTTATTACATCATCATAGATCAGTTTTCGCCGTGATTCCAAACAGTCGCCAGCGCAGAGAGCCGCGCACTTCTGAAAAAAAGCGGAGGCAAGGCCCGATTCTGCAGTCTGCGAATGTCTTACCGGCTGTGTCGGGTTTGATGTTTCTTCAAGAAGGAAACACCGCTATCAGGCCAGGCGGCCTTGCAGCAAAAGAGAAAGCCTCTGGGCGGGGCCTGGCCCCTCAACTCTTGCCGAAACAGGGCACGGCCAATTCCAGGTCGCCGAGGCGGCTTCCTCTCAGCGCTCACGGCCTGTCACAAGGGAGCAAGGCCAGCTCCGCCCTCGAACCACAGTCTGCTTTCCAGTAAATCTGTAGGTTGAAGCTGAGGCGTAAGGTCAAACACGCTCTAACAAGCCGGCCCTGCTCATCCGGTGCTGTCTTTTCTCGGCTCGGCCAGGTCCGG
>DDBP01000329.1 GCA_002332795.1 Anaerolineales bacterium UBA2029
GTCGCGGGGCGAGGGGAAGTCGCCCCTTCGCCCGCTGCGCGGCAGGGGGCTGAGGGTAAAAAGTGCATAACATGCTCTAGCGTATATCTCGCCGTAGCGGGTCATCGAGTGCCTGCACCGTTTGCAGCAGGCGTAGAGGACGCACATCCCCCCAGCGTTGAGCCAGCGGGATTAGCTCGCGCAGGAAGACGGCTGCCCGTTCGTAATGTCCCCGCGCCAGCCAGGACTGCGCCGCACTCAGGTAGATTTCCAGCAGAGCGGGCGCGTCCTGGTCCAGTTCTTCAGGAGCCAGCTCGAAGACCTGCTGAGCAGCCGCCAGGCTACGCACATACTCCCCGCGATGGGCATAGGCGATCGCCAGCGCCAGGTACAGGTGTTGGGGCTGATACACGGAATGCGCTTTGTGCTCGTCGGCAGGATGCACAGGCGGAAACTCGGCGGTGACTCCCGCTTCGAGCAAGGCGATCCCCTCCGCGAGCTGATCGTGCGAAACCAGCAACGTGCCTAACCCGACGATAGCTGGCCCATAACGGGGATTCTGTTCCAGCGCCGCCTCGAACGCCGCCCGGCTTTCAGCAGTTCGCTCAGGCTGTAACGCCAGCACCATGCCTAGCGTGTGATAGACCGGCGCAGTCGGCGCGCGGCTCGCAGCACGGCGGAACGCCTCCACAAACCGTTCAAACTCAGCCGCGTCGTCCAGGGCGCGCACGATCTCGTCGTACAACACCGCGTAGGCCAGGTCTGGATCCGCCACGATGGCAGCGACCAGTGCCTCCTGCTCCGCCTGCTCGTCGGCATACTCGTGACGGTAGAGCCGGGCCAGCGCCAGGTGCGCAAAGGGCAGCTTCGGCTGACGGCGGGTCGCCTCCAGCAGAGCCGTATAGCCGTCGAAGACCTGCCCCAGAGCCAGCAGCGTTTCACCCCATTCGGCCTGAATCTCCGGCATATCGGGATAACGAACCCGCAAGGGACGCAGACGCTGCAACGCCTGTTCGGGCGCGCCTTCGGCATCGCGCAGACGGCGAATCGCCCGCAATTCACGCCGAAGCGCTTCAGACACAGTCGGCGAAGGGTGCGCGCGATCGGCCTGCGGACGTGCAGCCTCGCGCCGCCCTGAACTGCGCCGGCGCGGCACCAGCGCTCGCTTGAATTCGGTCAGGAACTCATGGGGCGTCGAAGGACGTGCTGCCGGACTTTTGCTGAGCGCCCACAGCAACGGCGCTTCGACTGCTGCGCTGACCGACGGATGTCCCGGCTTGAGCGGCAGCGGTGATGCATAGGCGATCAGTTCGAGGAGCGTGTCTTCGTCGTCGCGCCCCTCGTCATAGTCGAGATAGTAGTAGCCGGTGATCGCTTCATAGAGCACCACCGCCAGCGAATAGATATCCGACCGCGGCGTCACCTCTTGCCCCAGCGCCTGCTCTGGGGACATATAGAGCAGCGTGCCGGGCTGCGGACCAATCGCATCGGCCAGCCCTTCGGGATAAACCGGATCAACATGCGCCAGGCCCAGGTCAGCCAGTTTGAACTCGTTCAGCTCTCTAAAGAGAATATTGTCGGGTTTCACATCGCGATGGATGATGCCGCGGCTGTGCAATGTCTCCAGCGCCCGGCACATGTCAGCGGCTACGGTCAGCACCGTGCCGCGATCCAGCGCTCCCCGCTCGCGGAGCAGGCTGAGCAGGTCGCCAGGCAGGTACTCCATGACCAGGTACAGCGTGTCGCCTTCCTGGCGTAGCCCGTGAATCTTGACGATGTTGCGATGCTCAGTCTGGGCCGTTACGCGAGCTTCGCGCATGAACCACTCGCGCGATCCCTCGCGGGAGAAGTCTTCGCGCTGCAACTGTTTGATAGCGACCAGGCGCCGCAGAATGCGATCCTCGGCCAGGTAGATCACGCTGAAACCACCGTTGCCGATCTGTCCCTTGATGACGAATTCGTCAAGAGTATCGCCGGGTTTGAGCAGTGGCGGGCGCGTGTTGCCGGGCATGACTACCTCAGTGACCGGTTGCCACTGTGATTGCAATGGCTCCAGCATTACGGAACAGTATATGCAGGATTGAGATAACGACAACAATGCTCAGTCGTCTTTCTGCGCAGCAAGGGGCGTCCCAGTGTTCACCGGAACGCCCCTTGTGATTATATCGCCGTCAGATGAAGACCAGCTACTTGAGCACCGACGCCAGCGCATCGCACGCCGGGCAGGTACCATCGGGGCGAATGATGGCGTAGCCCGCCTGCGGATCAGCTCCGTAGGTGGAGAAGTCCACATTGAAGACAATCATCAGGCGCACACGCCCGCTCTGCGCAGCGAGCACCGCAGCTTCGGCCAGCCAGGTCGCCTGCTCGGCCACGCTGGTGTTCTGCGCCCAGGCAAAAGCGCCAGGCAGCGCACCGTACCCCTCAGGCGACAGGTACCCCAGTTCGGTGAAGCATGCCTGCTTCCCACCGAAGGGGCCGATGGCGCGGTTGAGCATGGTGGCGAAATAGCGCGTCGGGTAGTTGTCGCGCGGATCGCCCGAACTCTGTCGCGGGCTGACAATGCCTTCGTTGTAATGTACGCCGATGCAGTCGGCATACTGCCCTGCGCCCGCGGCAGCCATCTGCTGTGTGTACACATCGTCGTTACAGCCCTGGTCGGTGCAGCCTGCAGCGCCGAAGAAGCCAGTGGGAGCCAGCGCGCCAGTGATGACCAGCGTGTTGGGGTTGGCCGCTTTGATGGCGTTGTAGGACTTGGCGAGCAGCGGCACGTAATTCGCACCGTTGATCTGCCCGGCGGGCCATTCGCGGTCAATATTCATCTCGTTCCAGATTTCGATGGCGTCCGCGCCCGCTGCCGCCAGGCTGGCTACATATTGCGCGTAGGCGTCCTGGTAGCCGGAATTCATCACCTGGCCCTTGTCGCCAATGACCGAGAAGAGAATCTTGAAGCCCGCTGCATGAGCCTCCGAGATCAATCCCGTCGCGCCCTGCCCCATGCTGAGCTGCATCTTCACCCACTTCATGCGGGCGCGGTTGAGCGCATCGCGCGTGTTGGGGTACAGGCCAGTAATCTGTCCACCGATCTCAAACGAGCCGCTCACCGCTGAGCCAGCTACCGGCGCAGGCAGCCCAGGGTTGGTCGTGGTGGTCGGAGCAGCCGCCGTGACTTCGTCGCACACCGCAATGATCTGACGGTTGAAGCTGGTGCGTACTTCGTATTGCTGCCCGGTCAGCGTCGTGATCAGGAAACGCCAGCCGAAATAAACCTGGCGCGGCTCTTCGCCTTCCTCCAGCGTCCGGCAACTGTCAATCCCGTCTACGAATTCATACTCTTCGTAGAACCATTGCTGCACCCAGGTGAGGTCCTGGCCTGTCTTCTCTTCGAGCGCAGCGCGTGCAGCAGCAAAGGCCAGCCAGCCGGGGTCTTCGGGAGTGGGAGTGGGACCGGACTGCGGCGCAGCCTGCTGATCGCCGGGCACGATGCTGCCCGCACTGACGGTCAGCGGGGTCAGCCCGACGAGCGTGATCACAACGGCCATCAGGGCATAGAATAGGGTCTTACGATTCCTCACGGCAAACGTCCTTTCGCGTCTCCAAGGTCTGACGATCTGGGAGATGTCGGAAAATCGGTTCGGCCCGGCAAGAGAGAACAACAAACCATCCCTCAGGGCCAACTGACGGGCTATTGTGAACGAAAAACGCTGATTTGTCTACAATGATTTGCCTACTGAAGGCTGACGGGTGCGACACAGTCCGCCTCAAGACTCGCTGATCTGCCCCTGCAGTTGCGTCATGTACAGATCGTAATACAGGCCGCGCGCGGTCAGCAGCTCCTGGTGCGTGCCGCGCTCGACAATGCGCCCGTGATCCATGACGATCACCTGGCCAGCCCGGACAATAGTACTCAGACGGTGCGCGATGACGAAGGCCGTACGCCCCTCCAGCAACCGGGCCAGCGCCGCCTGCATCTGCAATTCGGTGATCGTGTCCACGCTGCTGGTCGCCTCGTCCAGGATGATGATCGCCGGATCGGCCAGCAACGCGCGGGTGAAAGAGATGAGTTGCCGTTGACCGGCGCTCAGGCGCGAACCGCCCTCCTCGACTTCGGTGTCGTAGCCCTTGGGAAGCTGACTGATGAACTCGTGCGCGCCCGTCGCACGGGCCGCCGCCTCGATCTCCTCGTCGGTAGCGTCGAGCCGCCCATAGCGCAGATTCTCGCGGATAGTGGTCGCAAACAGGCCTGTATCTTGCGGCACCCACGCGATCTGACTGCGCAACGAACGCAGGGTAACCCGGCTGATGTCGTAGCCGTCGAACAGGATTTGCCCGCTCTGCGGCTCGTAGAAGCGCCCCAGCAACCGCACAAGCGTGCTCTTGCCCGCGCCGGTATGCCCCACCAGCGCGACAGTCTGCCCCAGTGCGACGCTCAAGGAAATGTCGTGCAGCACATCGGAGACCTGTTCCGTCCCATCACTCTTGCCCGCCGCAGGCGCAGGAGCATCAGTCAGCAGACGCTTCGGCCTGGTATAGTGGAAATTGACGTGCCGGAACTCCACCGCCCCGCGAATGCGCGGTAACTCGATGGCGTCGGGCGCATCCACGATCTCCGGCTCGGTATCCAATACCGTGAGAATGCGTTCGCCCGCCGCTGCCGCCTCTTGAAACTGATCCAGGCGCATCGCCAGGTCGCGGATGGGATCGAAGAACATGTTCAAGTACATCAGAAAGGCCACGAGCGTGCCAGGAGACATTTCGCCCGCCAGCACGCGCGCCCCACCAAAACCCAGCACAATCGCCACGCCGACCTGCGAGATGATGTCAATGCCCGGCATGAAGATGGAGGCCAGCTTGTCCGCACGCAGGGAAGCGTTCAGCTCCGTGGTAGACACGGTGCGGAAACGTTGTTCCTCACCGTATTCGCGCACAAAGGCCTGCACCACGCGCATACCGGCCAGGTTTTCCTGCAGCGTCGCCGAGACCACGCCCACCGCCTCGCGCACCGCACGATAGCGCCGGGTAGACTGTCGCCGCCACCACACTGTCAGCGCGGCCATGGCGGGCACGATGGTGAAGGTAAGCAGGGCCAGTTGCCAGTTGAACACGAGCAGCAGGACGATGATGCCCGCCAGGGTGAGCGAACTGCTGATCGTGTTGATGACCGCCCAGGTGATGAAGTTTTGCAGCGAGTTGCTGTCTTCGGTGATGCGGGCCATCAGGTCGCCCACGCGATGGTGATCAAAATAGCTCAGGTTCAGGTCGAGATACTTGAAGAACAAGCGCTGACGGATGCTCATGATGGCGTGCTGCCCCACCCACACCATGTTGTAAAGCTGCACGCGCAGACCGACCGCCTGAATGATGAGCACTATCAGAAAGGCCACGCTGTAGGTCAGCAGCGCCGACCGGTCGTCGCGGGCCAACCCCCGGTTGATCGCCTGGCGCACCAGCGTAGGCGCAATCAGCGCACACGACGAGGTGATCAGCATCAACACCAGAATGCCCAGAATTCGCCTTCGGTAAGGCCGCACGAAGGTGAGCAGGCGGCCCAGCGTTTCCAACACCGGGCGTTCGAGCTTGGGGCGGTCGTCGCTCATGGTCAGTGCTCCTGGCGGGCGTTCCGGCGAGCGGATGTAGCCATTTCGGCGCGGCTCTGTTCATCCACCGTGCGATCTTCCAATGGTGGAGCTGCCTCTTGAGCCGGCACTACCTGATCGTCGGAGAGGCCAATGCCGCGAACGTCCTCGGCGGGCGGCTGCCCATCGGACTGCAAGCGCCACAGATGAGCATAGCGCCCACCTCGCCGCACCAGTTCCGCGTGCGTGCCCTGCTCCACGATGCGCCCGTGTTCGAGCATGATAATCTGATCGGCGTGCATGACCGTGCTGAGCCGTTGCGCCACAATGAGCGTGGTGCGGCCAGCCATCAACGTTTGTAGCGCGGCGCGTATCTCGTATTCGGTGCGGCTATCCACGCTGGCAGTAGCATCGTCCAGGATCAGAATGCGTGGGTCAACCAGCAGCGCACGGGCAATGGCGATGCGCTGCCGCTGCCCACCGGAGAGCGTCACGCCACGCTCGCCGACCAGCGTGTCGTACCCGTCGGGAAACTCCATGATGAAGTCGTGCGCACGGGCAGCGCGGGCGGCGCGCTCGACTTCCTCGCGCGTGGCCTCCGGGCGACCGAAGGCGATGTTCTCGTGAATGGTCGCATTGAACAGAAAAGTGCTCTGCATCACGTAACCGACCTGCGAACGCAGAATCTTCAGCGGCATGTCGCGGATGTCAATCCCGTCTATGGTGATCCGTCCCTCGGTCACATCATAGAAGCGCGCGATCAGGTCAATGAGCGTGGTCTTGCCGCTGCCAGTCGTGCCCACGATAGCCGTCACCGTGCCCGGCAAGGCCTCGAAACTGATATCATCGAGCACTTCCACTTCCGGCTCGTCCTCGCGCGCCCCATAGACGAATGAGACGTGCTCGAAGCGAATATGACCGCGCAGGCGACCAGGGTTCACCGCCCCCAGGCGCGTCTTGATCTCCGGCGTGGTGTCCATGATGGCGAAGATGCGCTTGCCATTGGCGATGGCGCGCGCGGTGATGTCAATCATGAAAGCCAGGCGGTGCGCTGGCAGAGCGAGCAGAGCAACGTAGCTGTTGAACTCGATCAGCGTGCCCAGCGTGAGATCGCCATCCAGCACACGCTGCCCTCCGACGAACAACAGAAGAAAAGTGAGCACGCTCACGATGAACCAGATGGCAGGCTGAGCCAGCGTGAAGATGCGCGCCATGCGAATCCACGCCTGCAATACGGCGTTGTTGTCCTGCTCAAACCGCTGACGGGCGTAGTCCTCGCGGGTGAAAGCCTTGACCACCACGATCTGCGACAGGTTCTCCTGGATGCGCGCGTACATCTCGCCGCGCGCGGCCCTGATCTTCCCAAAGAGCGGCTCGATGCGGATGCCAAACAGGTAGGCGACGGCGAACAGCACCGGCAAGGGCAGCAGGAACACGGCGGCCAGGGTTGCGTTGCGGCTGAACATGATGCCGTAGATAGCCACCAGCAAGACAACCAGATTGATCGCGTCGCCGATCACCACGCCCGCAAAGAAGCGTATCTCGTCCACATCGCCGATGGTGCGGCTCATCAACTGCCCGATGCGGGTACGATCATAGAAAGAAAACGGCAGGCGCTGTAGATGGGTGAACAGATCCATGCGCAGGTCATAGGCCACCTTGCGCCCCAGCCACTGTGTCCCGTAGCGCTGCCCAAAGTTGACGATTCCACGCACCACCGCCATCGCCACAATCAGCACAGCCGTCGTCGTCAGCATCCGTTGATTGCTCCAACTGGACGGAAAGAGCGATGATCCCCGTCTCTGCCCCAACGCTGTATCAACGGCATTGCCAATCAGCCACGGCCCAAGCAGCGTGAACAGGGTAACCCCGACCAGACAGGCATACACCAGGACAGCCACACGCCAGTAGGGACGCATGTAGCGCAGGATGCGGAGAAGTATGCTCATAAGCTGCCGCTCCGAATCGGTGAGCGATCTTCGGCAGAGAGTCGCAGTGCGCCCGGCAACAGGGTTGCTACCGTCAGCAAACGCCACGAGGATGGTCGGGCTGTTAGCCCACGGGCGATCGCCGGTTGGACATCTCTGCACCCGGCCCACGCAGGCGCGATGTACCCCCCGACAAGACCCGCATTATAGCGCACCCGCCGGCGGAACGTCCAGCCAGTTTTCTATATTTGCGCAAAAATGCAACAACGCAAGCGTATGGGCAGTAGTACCTTTCGTCAGGCCAGGAAGTGGCGGAATACCATGGCTGAGCCGGGCTAGCCCGCCTATACTGAGAGCAAAGGAGAGCGCAGATAGAGTAGTCACCTTTCGGACGTTGTGAGACTTGAGGAGCACGTATGATGCCATTCGTCCCACTGGGCAACGAGGCGCTGGCCCAGGGCGCGTTGGACGCCGGAGTATCCGGCGTATATGCCTATCCGGGCACGCCTTCTACTGAGATCACCGAGTACGTGCAGCGCTCGCCAGAGGCGCGGGCAGGTCGAGTACTCGGCACCTGGGCTGCCAACGAGAAGACCGCCATGGAGGCCGCGCTCGGCATGTCCTACGCGGGCAAACGCGCCATGGTCTGCATGAAACACGTGGGGCTGAACGTCGCCGCCGACCCCCTCATGAACTCGGCCATCACCGGTGCACATGGTGGCCTGCTCTACGTCGTCGCCGACGACCCATCCATGCACTCGTCGCAGAACGAGCAGGACTCGCGTTTCTATGCGCGGTTCGCGCTCATCCCTGCCCTGGAGCCGGGCAATCAGCAAGAAGCCTACGACGCTCCCTTCTACGGTTTCGAGCTTTCGGAGAAATATCACATTCCTGTGCTGGTGCGCATGACGACGCGACTGTCGCATTCGCGCGCCGACGTGACCCGCCGCACAGCCCGGCCACAGAACGACCTGCGCCTGCCCCCCAACCCGCTGCAATTCGTGTTACTCCCCGCCGTGTCGCGACGCAACTACGCCGAACTGTTGGCCCGGCAGCACGACTTCCAGGCGGAATCTGAAGTCTCACCGTTCAACCGCTACGAAGACGGGCCGGACACTTCGTTGGGGATCATCGCCTGCGGGATCGCCTACAACTATCTGCTGGAAAACTTCCCAGACGGCTGCCCGCATCCCGTGTTGAAGATCGGGCAGTATCCCCTGCCGACCACCCTGATAGGGCGACTGATGGAGCGGTGCGCCGAAGTGCTAGTACTGGAAGAAGGGATGCCGCTGGTAGAAGAGATGCTGCGCGGCTACCCGCTGGAAAATGGCCGGGTGCACGGGCGGCTGGACGGGCGATTGCCGCGCGCGGGCGAACTGAGTCCCGTTGCCGTCGCGCAGGCGCTGGGGCGCTCAGTGGGAACAGCCCGTTTCGAGGTGCCGCCAGTCGTCAAAGATCGTCCCCCGCAGCTCTGTCAGGGTTGCCCGCATGCCGACACTTATCGCGCGCTCAACGAGGCGCTGCAAGACTATTCGAAGGGTCGTGTCTTTTCCGACATCGGCTGCTATACCCTGGGGGTGCTGCCTCCTTTCAACGCGATCAACTCTTGCGTAGACATGGGCGCATCGGTGACCATGGCCAAGGGCGCTGCCGATGCCGGTCTGAGACCGGCAGTCGCTGTGATCGGCGACTCCACCTTCACCCATTCAGGCATGACCGGCCTGCTGGACGCGGTGAACGCAGCCTCGCCCATCACTGTGATCATCGTAGACAACCTGACCACCGCCATGACCGGAGGACAGGAGTCACCTGGCCAGGGGCATCTGGAATCAATCGCAGTAGGGCTGGGAGTGCCGCCGGAACACGTGCGGGTCATCACGCCGCTGCCGCGTCAGCATCAGGAAAACGTGCAGGTCATCCGCGAAGAACTGGCCTATGAGGGCGTCTCAGTGATCATCGCCCGGCGCGAATGCGTCGAAACGGCCAAACGCAAGAGAAAGGCTGAAGCATGAAATACGACATGATTCTGGCGGGTGTTGGCGGACAGGGAGTACTGTCCATTGCCGCCACCATCGCCCTGGCCGCCGTGAGCGAAGGACTGCGCATCAAACAGGCAGAAGTGCACGGCATGTCACAACGCGGCGGAGCCGTGCAAAGCCATCTCCGCCTGAGCGACCGCCCCATCTTCTCCGACCTGGTACCCGAAGGACAGGCCGATATGATCCTGGCGATGGAGCCAATGGAAGCGCTGCGCTACGTGTCGTTCCTGTCTCCAGAAGGGGTGATCGTCACCGACAGCACGCCTGTCATCAACATCTCCGATTATCCCGATCCGGAAGCACTGCTGACCGCCGTGCGAGCTTTTCCTCGCGCTCATCTGGTAGACGCCACCGAGATCGCCAGGGGAATCCACAACCCGCGCGGCTCGAATATGGTGCTGCTGGGAGCCGCGTCCCTGTTCCTGCCTTTGAGCAGCCAAGCCCTGGAAACAGCCATCGAGCAGATGTTCATTCGCAAAGGCGCTGCCGTAGTCGAAAAGAATATCGAAGCCTTTCGTGCCGGTCGGCAGGTCATTCAGCCCGCCTGAGCACCACACGCCCACCAGCATAGAAAACCGGGGCAGGTTGTCTCCCTGTCCCGGTTCGTCTTTCTGCCAGTCTCCCTCCGTCAGGCCTGGACACGCACCGGCGTGCCAATGGGCGCCCAGTGATAGAGCCATTCCGCTTCCGGCGTCGGCATGTTGACGCAACCATGACTCATAGGCTGACCGAAGTTGCTGTGCCAGTAGGTGCCGTGCAGCGAATACCCCTCGTAGAAATACATCACCCAGGGGACGCCGGGCAGGTAATAGCCGGGACCAGTCATCAACTGCGCATCGTACTTGCGGTAGATGCTGAAGTCACCGGTGACGGTAGGCGTGCCCCACAGCCCCGTAGAGACCAACACATTGCGCACCAACTGCCCGTTTTCATAGGCATACACCCGTTGATCGCTCAGGTCAACGATGATCTGTTTGCCCACCGTGATGGTCGGCGCAGGCGCGCTCTGGTATACAGCCTGCGGCACATCCACAACCGTGCCTGGTGCAGGGATGATCAGCGTCTGCCCGCTGTATATCTGGTTCGGGTTGGTGATGTTGTTCACGGCGGCGATGGCTGGCCAGGTCACGCCGTAGGCGCGCGCGATGGCCGCCAGATGCTCGCCCGGCTGAACCACATGCGTGCGCTGCCCGGTGACCGCGCTATCCGCCGGCACCGGTGCTGGCGACGCCACTGCCCCCGTTGCCCCAGGGATGATCAATTGCTGCCCGGCGTAAATCCGGCTGGGATCAGCCAGGCCGTTGGCGTTGGCAATGTCCACCCAGCTTACCCCGTAGAGCTGAGCGATGCGGCTCAGCGTCTCGCCCCGCTGCACCGTGTGATACACCGGATTCGCAGCCGGCGCGGGGGCCGCCTCGACAGGCGCAGGAGCCGGTGCCGGATCAGGGTTGACTGCAACCGGCGCAGGCGGAGGAGCGCTGGGATCGGGAATGGTCAGCACCTGACCTGCATAGATGCGTGTGGGATCGGTAATGCCGTTGACAGCGGCCAGATAGTCCACCGTGAAGCCGTAGCGCAAGGCGATGCGGAACAGGTTCTCGCCCGGTTGAACCACATGCGTCGAGCCTCCCTGAGCGGCGACAGATGTGGGCCGCAGATGAAGGCCAAGAGCGATCAGCAGGATGAGTGCGAGGCCAAAGCGGTAGCCCCAGGTTTTCGCGCAGGTCGTGGCCGGTATCATTGTGTCGTCTCCCTTGTCAGGCTGGCGCTGGCGCATCACGCGAGCGTCGAACAGCGCGAAGCGAACAATCTTTTAGCAGTGTACAGGGAATTGGCACAACTGGCAACCGCCCTCTGAAAGAAGGATGCTAGCAGTGGGCAAAACGGCGCTCAGGCGTAGCGTGGGCGCAGAGATCGAACCATCTGGCGAGAACCGCGTCCGGTCTGGGCGGCCCTAGCCACCGCCCCAGGCGCGAATGGCCAGCACCAGCGGGCGGCCAATGCGCACATCGCTCTCCGGATAGAACAGCTCCCACACGCCGTAGTAGCAACCAAAAAGACGCGGGGCTGTGCCGGTGAAGACGATCGCCGGAGAGTTCTCCGTGATCCCCACTGGCTCTTTGATGAAGAAATTCGACTGCTGTTGCCGGGCAAAGTTCAGCCCAGGTCGCAGATTGGCCCCGCAAACGTCGGTCAAGGGAGTCAGATCAACCGAGCGGTCCGGATTTTCGGTCAGGTCGGGGTTGAAACTCAGGCGTGCACCGGCGGGCCAGGCACAAGTGCCCGTGTTCTGCAACACAATCTCGAAGGAGAAATCCGTATTGGCCCGCACCAGGCGCGGATTGTTGACATCGGTCACCGGCGGCGGCACGTTGTGCTTGTCCGGAGCGATCACAATGTATTCCAGGTGGCACGCAGCCAGCGTCTTCGTCATGTTCGGCGTGGGAGTAGCCGCCGTCTGACGCTCGAAGAACAGAAAGGCAGCGGTGCCTGTCAGGTCTGGCGAAGGTGTTGGAGAAGGAGACGGAGTCACTGTGGGAGTCTCAGTGGGAGACGCCGTATAGGTGGGACTGACCGTCGGAGTGAGCGTCGCAGCAGCGACAACGGGCAGAGCAGTGGGTTCAGGAGTCGCTGACACAGCCAGACCCGGTGTACTCACGACGCCTGCCAGCGCCTCAGGGGTCTGTGTGCCGACCGTCGCCTCAGGGCGTTGTACAGGTGGCACCGTGCCAGAGCGATCGCGCCCAAACGCCGCCGCGGCCACCAGGACCAGGACGATGGTCAACCCTGCCACAGCCAGCACGCGCACGAAGGGCCGACCTGCCCCCCGCATCTGGGCCTGCGGCAACTTTTCCAGCGGCAAGATGGGCGTATCGGCGTTCTGCGCCTGTGCGACCGTCGGGGCAGGCGGAGGCGACACGACAGCCCCAGCCGAGGCTTCCAGCGGCAAGGCCGAAGCCTCCAGTGCTTCCAACGCCTCCACGAACTCCTGAGCGCTCTGATAACGCGCCTCCGGCGCTTTGGCCAGCGCCTTGCAGATCACCGCCTCCAGCTCGGCGGGGATGTCGGGCACAATCTCGCGTGGCCGCGGCAACGGCTCGTTGACGTGCTTGAGGATGATCGCCAGCGGCGTAGCCGCATCATAGGGCAAACGACCGGTGACCAGTTGATACAGGATGACGCCCAGCGAATAGAGGTCCGAGCGCTCGTCCCCCGCTTCGCCCAGCCCCTGCTCCGGCGACATGTAAGCGGGCGTCCCCACCATCCCCCCGCTGGAAGTGACATGCGCGCCGGTCAAAATCTTGGCGATGCCGAAATCCGTGAGCACCACGCGCCCGTCATCGTCGAGCATCAGGTTAGCGGGTTTGACATCGCGGTGAATCATGCCGCGCTCGTGAGCATAGGCCAGAGCCTGCGCAGCAGCCTTGACGATGCGCAGGGCTTCAGCCAGCGGCAAACGGTCACCGGACAGGCCCAGATCGAAAAGGCGATCCTTGAGCGTCGGGCCGTTGATATACTCCATGACCATGTAGTAGCTCTCGCCCTCGGCATCGTATTCGAAGTCGTAGACCTGGACGATGTTGGGGTGCTTCAGGCGAGCGACATTGCGCGCTTCTCGCTCGAAGCGCTCTTTGAACTCAGGATCGTCGGCCAGGAAGGGGTGCAGAAGCTTGATCGCCACATAGCGATCCAGCGCAGCGTGATAGCCCCGGTAGACTTCGGCCATGCCACCGCGGCCAATCCTGTCAATGACTTCATATTTACCGAGGGTACGTCTGGACACCACGACTATCCCTGCGAGTACCGGTTCACAGGCCAGGAGTGCTCCGCACCAGTATAGCCAAAAGACGGGCAGCGCCCAAGCCTGTTTCGGCCAAAACAACCGTTGACCCGCCCCCGCCCTCAGGGTATAATCCGCCCGATTTCACCACACGCAGACATCCGGTGCCTTTCACCGGCGGAATCGAAACCTTAAGGAGCACGTCCCATGACCACCGACAAGCCCGCGCCCACCTCAATTGACGACATTCATCCGAAGATGGAACTGAAAGGCGTCGTCAAGAAGATTGACCTGTACGGCGCACTGGTTGATATTGGCATTGGCCGCCTGGGTCTGCTCCATATCTCGCAGCTTTCGCACGACCACGTCAAGAACGTCTCCGATGTGCTGCACGAAGGGCAGGAAATCACCGTCTGGGTGCAGGACGTTGACCGCCAGAAGGGGCGCATCGGCCTGACCATGATCAAGCCGCCTGCCCTTGACTGGAAGGAAATCGCTGTCAATAATGTATATCGGGGTACGGTCGTGCGCCTGGAGAAGTTCGGTGCCTTCGTGGATATTGGCGCAGAACGTCCAGGGCTGGTGCACGTTTCTGAACTGGCTTCCGGTTACGTGAGTTCGCCTTCGGACGTGGTCAGCGAAGGCGATGAGATCGAAGTCAAGGTGATCAACGTCGATCGCCGCAAGAAGCAGATCGATCTCAGTGTGCGCGCGCTCGAACAGGCTGCCGCCCGCTCCGACGACGAGGAAGACGAAGAGCTGCCCACCGCCATGGAACTGGCCTTGCGTCAGGCGCTGGAAGGCTCAGGGATTTCTATGCCCCTACGCCAGTCCAAGAACAAGCGTCGCGCCAAGAAGAACAAGCGCATGGCGGAGCACGAGGAAATCTTCGCCCGCACGGTTCAACAACATATCAAGGAGTAATTCCTTGTTCTAAAGGGGACGTAGCTCAGACGGGAGAGCGCCTGCTTTGCAAGCAGGAAGTCAGGGGTTCGAGTCCCCTCGTCTCCATGCCAAACGATCAGGCGGTGTCGTCAACGGACACCGCCTGTTTTTTCTCTATCCTTCTGTATTGTCTACGAGCGCAACGGCTTCAGAAACCCATAGAGCCGATAGACGCCCACGATCAACAACAGCGAGATCAGCACATAAGAGGTCACGCACCACTGACACCACTTGTCCAGCACGGCTCCTTCGACATAGGTGAGGTACGTCTGGAAGATCGCCCCGAACAGCGCCATGCCGACGACCAGAGTGCGCCCATAGGCGGCGAATAGAGCCACCTGATCTTCCAGCACGACGATCCCCAGCATGGCCAGATAGCCGAGTAGTCCCAGCAAGGCCACCGGCACGCCGAATGTCTTGGCGTAGGCGCTGTTCTGCACGGCGGAACAGTCCACCTTGCCCACGTCCACGCAGGCGGTTTCGTTATTGGTCAGCTCGGCCCACGTCATATACCCCGCCACCAGTATCCCCAGCACGCACAACACGGCTGCCAGCAGCCGCGCCCAGTCCGAACCTATCACTGCCGTGGTTGCCAGGGCAGTCTTTTCGGTCTTCGCAGTGTCCACCGCCTCTATGCCTCCCTTAATCTGGATAGAAATCAGTATACAGCGGCCACTTTTCATGTAAAATATAACGCAAAAGGTTCATTTCGCCCGTTTTTCCAGAGTTTCGACATTGCGCCTGGGACCGAACAATACCTTTGTCGGCGCAACTTCCAATCGTTATACTTGACATTATCTCTAGAGAACTAGCCCAAAGAGGAACCGGCATATGCAAGCGACTACGGCTGTCGACATCTCCGGTATTCTCGCTGCATTGCCCGATCTGTCTCGTAACGATCAGGCGCTCATCGAGCGCGCCTTCCGCCGGGCCGAAGAAGCGCATCGCGGACAGATGCGCAAGTCCGGACAACCCTATATCGCCCATTGTGTCGCCGTGGCGCAAATCCTGGCCGATATGCACCTGGACGCCACCACCATCGCCGCTGCCCTGCTCCACGACATCGTCGAAGACACCGGCGTCACCATCGAAGACGTCGAGAAGGAATTCGGCAAGAAGATCGCGGAGCTGGTAGAGGGTGTCACCAAGTTGAAGCAGCTACCCACCGATGTGGGGAGCATGCACGGCGGCAAACCAGGCGACCGCGAAATGGAATATCTGCGCAAGATGTTCCTGGCCATGGGGGCAGACTTCCGCGTCATCCTGATCAAGCTGGCCGACCGTCTGCACAACATGCGCACCCTGGGCTACATGCCCCCTCACAAGCAGATCGAGAAGGCCAAGGAGACGCTGGAGATCTTCGCGCCCATCGCCAACCGTCTGGGCATCTGGCAGATCAAGTGGGAACTCGAAGACCTGGCCTTCCGCTATCTTGACCCGCAGAAATATCGCGAGATCGCTTCGCAGCTCGACGAGCGCCGCTCCGACCGCGAGGCGTATCTCAAGCGCACCATCGCCTACATTCAGGAGCACTTCGCCCGCGAAGGGCTGAAGGCGGAGATTCAGGGCCGCCCCAAGCACATCTATAGCATCTACCGCAAGATGGAGCGGAAGAATCTGCCCTTCAGCCAGATTTACGATGTGCGCGCCATCCGCATCATCGTAGATACAGTGCCGCAATGCTATCAAGCGCTGGGCATCATCCATAATATCTTCCACGCCATCCCTGGTGAATTCGACGACTACATCTCGTCGCCCAAGGAAAATCAGTATCGCAGCCTGCACACGGCGGTGCTCGACAAAGAGGGCAAGACGCTGGAAGTGCAGATTCGCACCCATGAAATGCACGAAGAAGCGGAATATGGCATCGCCGCTCACTGGCGCTACAAGGAAGGGCGTTCGTCCAGCGCCGCCGAGGCAGCTTTCGAGCGCCGCCTGGAGCGCATCCGCCGGATGATGGAGGACGTCCAGGAGACCGGCCCCACCGACGCCAACGGCTTCGTCGAAGGCGTGTTGGAACAGATCAGCCCGGAGCGCGTCTACGCCTTCACGCCCAAAGGCGACATCATTGATCTGCCCGAAGGCGCCACCCCTATCGACTTCGCCTACTACGTTCACACCGAAGTCGGGCACCGCTGCCGTGGCGCAAAGGTCAATGGCAAGCTGGTCTCGCTGGACTATCAACTGAAGAACGGCGATCGCGTCGAAATTCAGACGGCGAGCCGAGGTGGCCCCAGCCTGGACTGGCTGAACGCCGATCTGGGCTATGTGCGCACCGCCCGCGCCCGCAACAAGATCAAGCAATGGTTCAAACGGCAAGAGCGGGAAAAAGCCATCGCCTACGGCAAAGAGGTGCTGGACCGCGAACTGCGCAAGCTGGGCAAGAGCGCCATGCCGCGTGACGAAGTCGCGCAGATGCTGGGCTACGCCCGCGCCGACGACCTGATGGCCGCCATCGGCTATGGTGAACTCACCGGCGCGCATATCAGCCTGCGCCTGCTCGAGGCCGAGCACCCTGCTCCGCTGGAAGAAACGCTGGAGGCCACCGTCACGCGCAAGGACGAGCCAGTCAAGGCCGAAGGCATGCGCATTGACGAGACGGGCGGTCTGCTGGTCACACTGGCTCGCTGCTGCAACCCAACCTACGGCGATGAGATCGTCGGCTTCATCACCCGTGGCAAAGGGATCACCGTGCACCGGGCCGACTGCAAGAACGTGCTGAACACCAACGAGCCAGAGCGCCTGATCAACGTCACCTGGCCGCCGGATAGCGAGCAGGTCTTCCCCGTACCGGTGCTGGTCGTTGCCTACGACCGCGAAGGGCTGATGCGCGACATCGGAGCCGTGATCGCCGACGAAAAAGTGAACATGTCCAATGTCAACATCAGCACACGCCAGAATATTGCCACCTTCGAGCTGACCATGGAAATCCACGACCTCAAACAGCTTTCGCGCATTCTGGCGAAGCTGGAACGTCTGCCCAACGTGGTCGAGGCTTTCCGTCGCACGGCCTGATGCCCATGCGCCCCCTTACGTTCACCTTACGATTGCACCGCGCCTGGCTGCTGTGTGCGATCGCCCTGGCGCTGGCCGCCCTGGCCTGTGCGACCTTCCGCGCGCCGGGCGAACCCGCCCCCACCCGTCCGCCGACCGCCTCGCCGGCCAAGCCCACCTTCACGGCGACTGCCACGCCCACGGTCACTGCCACGCCCTCGCCAACCCGCACTATCACGCCCACGCGGACGGCCACGCTCAGGCTGTCCGCCACTCCTTTTGTCAGCAGGCCGCGTCAGTCAACGGCAACTCCGACGCCTTCGCCAGTATCCTGACGCCCGACGCCCGTAGCATGCCCTCCGCGCGTGGCCACGGCGTGTTCTGCCTTCTGTTGAAAAACAACCGACTAGTCTGTGGGTTGTGCTCTGTCCCTTATTCGTGTATAATGCAACCAATAAAGTTGATAAGTCTGCTTTTATAACAGAATAACCAGCCTGCACTAGTCCAGAAAGGGACTGCTTTCCTTCTGGATGGAGAGAGACCTATGAGCAAGATGAACCTTTTTTCTCAGGCACAGGAACAACTGCGTAACCTGCCGAAGGGGGTGTCGCTGATCGTCATTCATCCCGATTTTCATGGGCACAACAGACTCCTCGGCCAGGTTCTTGCCGATCCTGCTCTCAAGGTTGTCTTCGCCACTGTCCCTCATCCGCGCTGCACGCTCAAGGAATTCGTCGCCCTGCTGCAAGACTCGCTCACCTCCCAGTTGAAGGTGTCGCTGAGTCTGCCCGCTACGGCCAACGAGGCCGCTGCGGCAATAACCGGCGTGCTGAGCGCTGCCGGACACGTGACCCTGGTCGTCAGCGCCTATGACTATGTGGACGCCGCCGAGGTTGATCCGCTGATCCTGGCCCTGGTACCGCAGTTGCCGGAGGGCGTGCGCCTGATTTTGAGCACCCGTCAGCTCCCCATTGCGTTGCTCAAAGCGCCCGCGCTGCGTTCGCGCACGGCCCTTGTGCCCGTCAATCCCGACAAGATGATCCTGGACTACGCGCAGCCCACCGACAAGAAAATCCTGGAAGTGCGCGCCCTGGGGCCAGGCCGGGTGTTGATTGATGGACGCCTCATTGATCACTGGGACGGTGTCCTGCCGCGCACGCTGTTCTTCTACTTCGTAGATCGCGGCATGACCACCCGCGACGAAATCTTCCATACCTTCTGGCCAGCGCTCAGCACCCGCGAGGCCACCAACGTCTTCCATGTCACCAAGCGCAAGATCAGCGAAATTCTGGGCACCGACCTGACTGTCTACTGGTCAGGCTTCTACCGTATCTCTCCGGAACTTGAGCTGCACTACGACGTCGTCAAGTTCGCCGAAGCGGTGCAGAATGCCGCCGTCGCCGAAGACGAGGAAGCGCTGCAACTGCTACACAACGCCATTGACCTCTACCGCGGCCCATTCCTCAGCACAGTCGAACAGCCCTGGATCGAGCAACGCCGCGCCGAACTGGCTTCCAACTACGCCGAGGCGCTGGCCGTGCTGGCGCGGCTTTACGCGCACCGTCACAATCCGCAGGAAGCGCTGGGCTATTTCCTGCGCGCCGCTGCCGCCAACCCGCAGCGCGAAGACCTGGTGCGCCACATCATGGAGCTATATCACGGGATGGGCAGGCCAGCAGACGCGCTGGAAGCCTACGAGCGGCTCAAGAAAGAACTGCAGCAGACGTTGGGCGTCTCGCCCGGCCCACAGACAGAAAAGCTGGCCGAGACCATCCGCGCCAGTCTGTGATGGGGAACACCCTGAGCGCCAGCAGCGCCCTGCTGCCCGCTTGCTAGGGGTTATCGCTGCCTGAGACCGTCGGCGGCTCTGCTGCGAAAGCAGGGAGTGCAAGGCGCGGCTCCAGGCGCACGACTGCGCTCACCACTTCATTAGCCCGCGACATCGAAATGATGTAGTCACCTTTGGTGCTGCGTCCCGCCTGCGGAGCCAGCCCCAGGCGCATGGACTTGGCCTTGCCCCGGTTGGTCACCACGACAATCGTGTCATCGGGGTACCCCACCGTCGCCGCGGCCAGACCCTGTGCATCCTTTGGCAACTTCATGGTGATCACGCCCTGACCGCCGCGCCCCTGCACCGGATACTCGACGACCGGCGTGCTCTTGGCCACCCCTGTGTCAGTACACACCCACACGTTCGCCCGTTCGTCGGCCACGCCGACGCCTACCACCCGGTCGCGCTGCCCCAGCAATTTGACCGCGCGCATCCCGCCCGCACCCAGACCCGTCGGACGCACCTGCTCGACCCCAAAGCGGATGGCCTGCCCCTGAGCCGTGACCAGAATGACCTGATCGCTCTCCGCCACATAGCCCACCCAGATCAACCGGTCGCTGGCCTCCACGTCCATGAACTTGAACGGTTTGGCCATCAGCCCCGGCAGATCCTCCAGGCGCAGACGCTTGATCTCGCCCAGTGCCGTGACCGCCGCCAGGTACCCCTCCTCCAGCCCCGGCGGCAGAGACAGGGCGCAACTGAGCACATCGTCCTCACCCAGTGCGCACAGGCTGGTATAGGCAGCGCCCTGCTCTGGATTATCGCTCTGCGGCAACAGTTTGACCGGCACGGTCGCGCACATGCCCTCGGCAGTGAACAGATACAGCGTATGGGTGGTGTTGCTCGCCAGCATGGCCAGCGGTGCGTCTTTCGTCTCACCCGTGATGCGCGGCGCAGCGTCAGCAAAAGTCCGGCTGAGCAGGCCACCGGCGGTCAGCGTGACCCACGTATCTTCGTTCGGCCCCAGGAAGTCCGCCGCTTTCACGTCGCCCGCCGCCCCCGTGTGAATCACTGTGCGACGGGGATCGGCGTAGCGATCGCGTATCACGCCCAGTTCGCGCGCCACTTCCATGCGCATCATTTTGGGGCTGCTCAGCAGCGCTTCCAGCATCTTGATCAACTGGAGTTTCTCTTTGTATTCCTCTTCGAGCTTGCGCCGTTCCAGGGCCGCCAGTCGCCGCAACTGCATCTGCAGGATTGCCGTCGCCTGTGCGTCGCTGAGATGGAACCGCTTGCACAGGTTGGCATGGGCCGTCTCCACCGTCCGCGACCGCCGGATGGTGTCAATCACCTCGTCCAGATGGTCGAGCGCTGTCAGCAATCCTTCCAGGATGTGCGCCCGTTCGCGCGCCTGCGCCAGGTCGAACTCGCTACGCCGCCGCACGACTTCCAGGCGGTGCTCCAGGTAGACCCGCAACGCCTGCTTCAGGCTCAGGCGGCGCGGCTCGCCGTCCACCAGTGCCAGGATGATGATGCTGAATGTGCTTTCCAGCGGCGTGTACTTGAAAAGATCGGCGATCACTTCCAGCGGATCAGCGGTGCGCATCACGTCAATCACGATGCGCAGCCCGTTGCGATCGCTCTCGTCGCGCAGATCGGCAATGCCCTCGATCCGCCCCTCGCGCACCAGCTCGGCGATGCGCTCGATCAGGCTGGTCTTGTTGGTCTGGAAAGGAATCTCGCTGACGATGATCCGGCTACGCCCGCGCCCCAGTTCCTCAACATGCAGCTTGGCCCGAATCTTGATCTTGCCGCGCCCGGTCGCATAGGCCGCGCGAAGCTGATCCTCATCCGAGCCATTGTCATAGGTGTAGACCACACCGCCCGTCGGAAAATCTGGCCCTTTGATGAACTGCATCAGTTCTGGCACGCCGATCTGATCCATGTTCTCCCAGTTTTCGAGCAGGTAGATCAGCGCATTGCACACCTCGCCCAGGTTGTGCGGCGGGATGCTGGTAGACATCCCCACGGCAATCCCCGACGCGCCGTTGACCAGCAAATTGGGGATGCTCGCCGGCAGGACGGTCGGCTCGCGCAGCGTTCCGTCGAAGTTGTCCGCGAAGTCAACTGTGTTGCGCTCGATATCTACCAGTAACTCCTGGCCCAGCGCTGTGATCCGCGCCTCTGTGTAGCGCATGGCCGCCGGAGCGTCGCCGTCAATGCTGCCGAAGTTGCCCTGCCCATCCACCAGCGTATAGCGCATGGCAAAGTCCTGGGCCATGCGCGTCATCGCCTCGTAGACAGCCATGTCGCCATGCGGATGATATTTGCCCAGCACCTCGCCCACGATGCGCGCGCTTTTCTTGTAGGGCGTATCCGGTCGCAGTCCCATATCGTACATGGCGTAGAGAATGCGGCGCTGCACCGGTTTGAGTCCGTCCCGCGCATCGGGGAGCGCTCGCGCCACGATGACGCTCATGGCGTAGTCCAGGTAGGATTCCTGCAACTCCCGATTGATGTCGCGCTGCCGAATCATGCCAACTTCCATGGCTATCTCCTGTGCCGGAATATCCGCGCGGCTGTCAAACGCCGTGTAGTTTATGAAATCCCCATCACTCTGTCAACGTTCGCTCCGCGAAGAATCAGAACTTATGTTCTATTCGCCCCTTATTATAGACGGATTTCGCCGCGCACGCCACTGTTGCGCGCTGTCGGGTGCCCCTTCCATCACATGACGCACACGCCCCCTTTGTGCTAGACTTTCTGGCATGAACAAACGTCACCTTCGTCTGGTTTTTCCGATCGCCGTGTTGCTGTTGTCGGGTCTGTCCGCGTGTGGCGAGTCCCGCTCACCGGTCGCCGTGTTCGTCACCCCCACGCCGCAGCCGCCCGCCGACTCTCCCCCTTCGCCGACGCCACCGCCGCCCACTGCTACCGCCGCCCCACTCACTTCACCGCCGAGCGCAACGCCCGTGCCCCCCACACCACTTGTGGTAGCCGTTCTCGACACGCCCACGCCGACTGCGCCCGTGCCGGGGTTGCCCTTTGGACCCATCGTCGCGCCCGGCACGCCCGCCGTGCCCGCGCCTACCAACACCCCATCGGGGCCGACACCCGCCGTCCCCTTCGGCCCTATCATCGGCCCAGGGCATACGCTGGTGCCCACCGAGACGGCCATCCCGCCCACGCTCGGCCCGGTCCTGGTTCCGACCTCTGTAGCTGGTTTGCCGCCGGGAGTCAGTCTGCGCCGCGACCTGCTGGGCGTGCAGATTCACCCCCATATTGACAGTCGCGAGTTCGACCGCGTGCTGGCCTATGCCCAGGGCCTGGGCGTCACCTGGGTCAAGTACCAGTTCAACTGGTCGGCCCTGGAGTCCGCCCCTGGTCAGTTCACCGAGCTATTCTTCATGTTGCGGCAGTATGTTCAACAGGCGCACAATCGGGGCTTCCGTGTGCTGGTCAGCGTCGCCAAAGCGCCCGGTTGGTCGCGCACGCCTGATCCCGACGGCGTGCTGCGCGAAGACGGTCCGCCCAACGACCCGCAGGCGCTGGCCAGTTTCCTCACCAACGCTCTGAACACCATCGGGCGCGATGCGACCGGCGCTCCATACGTGAGCGCGGTTGAGGTGTGGAACGAGCCAAACCTGCAGCGCGAATGGTACGGGCAACCGCTCACCGGCGAGAGCTATATGCGCTATTTCCGCCCGGCCTATGCGGCCATTCGTCAGTTTTCCCCGCAGATCGCGATCGTCACCGCTGGCCCGGCCCCTACTGGCGATTCGCACTGGTCAACCAACGACCGCACCTGGTTGCAGCAACTCTATAACGCGGGTCTGGCTCAGTACGGGGCCGATGTGGCCGTCGGCATTCACCCCTATGGCTGGGCCAACCCGCCAGACGCTCGTTGCTGTCACAACCCTGGTCGTGGCTGGGACGATCAGCCGCAGTTTTTCTTCCTGGACACCATCGAGCAATACCGTCAGATCATGATCGCCAACGGTCACAGCGCCGCACAACTGTGGCCGACTGAGTTCGGCTGGGCCACCTTCGATGGGATGCGCACGAGCGCCGGCCTCCGTCCTGCCGATCCACCCGACACACCCTATTTCGGCTTCATCACGCAGTGGCAGCAGGCCGACTACACGCTGCGCGCGTTGTACCTGGCTCAGGAACGCGATTATCTGGGGCCGATGTTCCTGTGGAATCTCAACTTCGCCACCATCCCTGGTGCGGTAGATCGCAGCGACCCTCAGACGGCCTATGGCATTCTGGACAGTGCCTGGCAGCCGCGCCCGGTCTACAGCCTGATCCAGCAGGCCCCCAAGCAGTGATCACGCACTAAAAAGAAACGCCCGCTGCCTGGGCAGACAGCGGGCGTTCTGGCTCTGGTCTGAATATCAGTCCTGCACCAGGGTCAGGCTGAACGTGCCCTGCGTGCCGCCAAAGTTCAGGCCGTAGTGTGTGGCGATGATGTAGTACGTGCCCGATGACGCCAGCGTCGCCTTGTCAATCAGGGAATTGGGATTCTCCCCAGGCGTTACGTCATCGTTGTAGGCTACCTGAATACCCTCCGGCGAGATCAGGTAGAGCGCCGGGTCGAGGGTACCGCCGGTAGCCTCCATGCCAATGGTGACGATGTCACCCTGCTGCCCTTCAAACGAATACACCACGAAGCGGCGCTGATCGGTGATGCTGCCCGACACCGTCTGCCCATAGCTGATCGGGATGGCGCTGCCCAGCGCCGTCTGGTAGTTGAGCGTGCTGGCATTCGTCATGGAGAAGAAACCGCCCGACCCAGCGATGGCCGTGCCGTCCGGCGCGACCGTGAAGGTGATCATGTAGCGTGCGTCTGGGCTGATCGGCTGCGAGGTATTGATCACCGACTGTCCCTGCACGTTCACCGACAGCCCAAAGTTGACCGGCGTGTTGTCGTTACACGTATTCTGGTACCACACCTCGACTTCATACACGCCCGGCAACAGGCGATTCAGTGGCCAGTAGATGTACGATACCGGCGAAGTCGTCGTGTCCACACAACCCACGTTGCCATCCGCCGCCAGAACACCTCCGCTGGTGATCACCGGTGCGTCGTCGTACACCGACTCTCCGTTGGGATCGCGCACCAGCAGTTGCAGGTCGGCGTTGGTCGTCCATTCCAGCTTGACCTCGATGGAACCCTGTGGCAGGGCCGCCCCTGCCGCAGCCTCCGGTGTGGCCGTCGCAGGCGTCGGCGTGCCAGCCGCGGTCTCGGTAGCTGTCAGCGTCAGCGTATACTCACCCTCCGTACCGCCGATGGTCAGGGCATAGCGCGTCGCCAGAATAGTGTACGTGCCATCCACCACCAGGTTGCGGGTGATGCGCGAGTCCGTCGTGTCTGGGGCGTCATCGTTGCTGGCCAGCGGCGTCCTGTCCGGGCCGAGCAAGACCAGGTAGGTATCCAGGCTGCCAGACTGCGCCCGCATGTCAATGTCCACCGTGGTGCCCGCTCTGCCCTCGAAGGAGTAGGCCTGGGCCGGGCTGGTGTTGGTGATCACGCCGGAAACCGTGCTGCCCACAGCCATCGGATCGGCGGCGTTGATCTCATTGGCGAAGACTGCCAGGTCAAGACCGGCGTTGACACCGCCATTGACCAGCGTCCATTCGGCATTGGCATCCAGTTCCAGACGGGCCAGATATTCCTGGCCGGGATTCAGTGTGCCGCTGATGGTCTGTGGCTCGTCTCCATTGACAGACGCCGACAGGGTGAACTGCTGCGACCCGATCGTCCCGCAGGCATTCGTGTAGTAGATGATGACCTCATAGCTACCCGCGGGCACCGTACCGGCGGGCCAGGCAATCGTCTCAGTAGGAGTATTTGCCGTCGCTGCGTCGCAGTTGGCGTTCACGTCTGCGTCCAGCACGCCGCCGCTGGGCGCGCCAGGGCTGAAGCGTTGCACTGTCCCGCCTACCGGGTCACGGACTTCGAGATTGAGGTCAACTGCTGCATTCCAGCTCAGCTCGAAGACGATGCCGCCGCTGCCCAGCGTCACCGTCTGCCCGCCCACCTGCTGAATGCCGCTCAGTTGCAGCGTAAACGACCCGCTGGCGCTGCCCTCTGCGCCGCTGCCGCGCATTACCCAGATATAGAACGTGCCCGAACTCGGCAAGGCGATGTCGGCCAGCGCAGCCGTCGTGGCTGACTCCAGATCGAGGTCCTGGGCAATGACCGAGCCGCGCTCGTCCGTGATCAACACTACCGGCGCCAGTTCGGCCACTTCGGTCGTCACGTCTACCGTGATGGTGTCCCCTGCACTGCCCTGCAGACTGTAGACCTGCACAAACCGGTCAGCGCTCAGCGTGCCCGTCACAATGTCGCCCACCGTGATCGGGCGTCCCGCGTTGCCCTGCGCTGCTGCGGGCACCACCACCGCCAGGGCCAGCGCCAGCACCAGCACACCCCAGGCTACAAGGCTGGCCCCGCGACTCCACACGCGAAAAGAGGGTTTTCCGTCCATCATAGTCAACATCACTCCTCAATGACGGGCGACAGCAGAGCGCTGCCGCTCACATGCGCTTCCAGTGTAGCCAATCGGCCCGGCAAAGGCAAAGGTTGGACGTTCCCGCCGTCCACCTCATTGCCCAGTCGTAGGGAAGACGCCCAGAAACGCAGGAATGCATTCAGCGGATCAGCCCGGTTGGACGGGCTGCGGCGTGGCCGCCTGCTCGTACCCCAGCAGGACGAAGTTGGTGGTGCCTGCCTTCACCGTGATCGTACGCATCACGCGCCGCCCGTCCACCATCACGCTGATCTCGTATTCGCCTTCGGGTACGTCGCCGAAGACGAAGTTCTCCTGCCAGCCGGGGTCGGGCACCACATGCCAGTCGCGCCGCTGACCAAGCTGTTTGGGCTGAATGTACGTAGTGGTCGTCTGCACCACCCGCCCACGTCGACTCAGCGTGACCGTGATGTCCTCGACCATCCGCCCGTCGGATCCGGTCACCCGTCCGGCTACCACCCCGTGCCCCAGATAAGGTGCAATCCATAGCAGCGGATTGTACACCGAGAAATACTTGTTCTCCCCCAGACGCACTTCCATATGCACGTGCGGCCCGCTGACATCGCCCGTGCCGCCAATCAGGCCGATGATGTCCCCCGCCTCCACATGTTGTCCCTCTTCTACCAGAATGGCCGCCATGTGTGCGTAGAGCGTGAAGATCTTCTGTCCGCGGAAACCGAAGTCGTGCTCGATGACCACCACATTGCCGTAGGCCGGGTATACGTCAATGTCGCGCGTCTCCAGCAATTCGCCACCGTTGCCCGCGAAGACCACTGTCCCCGCTCCGCCGGCCCGAATTGGCTCGCCCACCGGGTTGGGAATATCTATGCCATGATGCACGCGCCACTGATTTTGTGGCCCGTCCGAGCCGAAAGTGTAGTAGAACAGGCTGGCGCTGTTGGCGCTGGCATCCACCGGGCGCATCAACCAGAAGTGATCGTTGGCGTGCGGGCTGAGCGGCACCTGTTCCGGCGGCGGCGCGAAGCCTAATTCTTCGGGCGTCTCCGGCAACAGCACTCCGGTCGGGCTGGGGACGGGCGTCGGTCCCGTCAGGTCCAGGGGCGGCTCGGTGGGGCGAGGGGTGGCAGTAGGCCAGGGCGTCCCCTTGATCTCTACCGGCTGAAAAATGACCGCCTGTGTGACGGTCGGCGGCAGCGTCGGCGGCACGTAAGGCGACATCGCCAGGTCGGGCGTGATGAACGGCGTGGCCGCCACCGCCAATTGCGTTTCCAGCGCCACCTGCCAGTCAGCGGGCGGGGCGTCGGCGGGAGTCAGGGTCGCCGCTGGCACGGCCACCAGCACCTCTGGCTGACTGTTCTGCCACAGATACAGCCCCACCAGGCCAGCCAGCACCAACACAATCAGCAGCCCTTGCAGATGGCGGGTGCGTTCCATCAAGGCATCACCCCCACAAAGCGACAGCGACCGGCAGGTAGTGCGTGGGATGGGTTCATTGCTGGTCTGGCGGAATGGGCGTCGGCGTGCGGCGTATTGCTGGTGTTGGCGACTCAGTCGGCAATGGTGGCGGCGGCGGAACCTGCGTGGCCGCGCTCAGGAATCCCTGCAACTCCTCCGGCGTATATAGTTCGAGCATGGCTGCTTCCCAACTGAGGCCGCCTGTCTTGACGAACGTCCAGAACTGGATCGCGCCGAAATTGTACTGCCATGTGCGCTGAGCCGGTATGCGCTCCCAGCCGAAGTCCTCGGCCAGTTGCGTCAGGTCTACGTAGTAGCCCGGCGGTGGCAGGGTCTTGAGTCGCCCGCCCTGTTCATAGTCGGTCACGTCGCCGCTGGAACGCGCCGCGAAGTCCCACGGCAGATCGCGCAACGGCTCGCCCAACGCGCCGTTCTGCGCTTCGGCCACCACCCGTACGAAGACCCGCCAGTACGTGTTTATCTCCTGGTCCTCGCGCACCACCTCAATCGGCGCAGGCGCGGGCTGGTAAACCAGCGTCCGGTCAATAGCGAAGGCGCGCCCGGTATAATGCCAGTTCTGCCGCGGCTCACCGGGATCGGGCGGGCGACCCTGCGGCCAGAACGCATCCTCCAGCGTGCCCAGGAAGTCGTAGCCCACCTTCTCCAGCACTTTGATGCGCAGCGCCTCGAAAGAGTCGTTCACCCGGTCCGACAGATACGCCTGAGGCGCTTGCACGTTGTTCAACGGAGCCAGGCCATAGCGTCCCGTCGCCTGCAGCCGCTCATTTTCCGTGTAGAGCGCCTGCACTGTCGGGTCGGGCGGCACCCCGCCACTGGCCACCAATGACGGGGGCAAGGCCGCCGCGTTCCAGTGCGGATCAACGGCGCGGTACGGCAGCGTGAGCGCGTCCGTCGCCGCACCAAAGCTGCCCACCGTGCCCGTGATCAACTGACTGCGCTGCTGGTAGTCGAGCGTATACAGCACGCTACCGTCGTTGGGTGCCCAGGTCGGCATACGTCCCCGCCCCACCAGGATCGGCACCGCCTCAGGCTGTTGGGCGGGCTTGACGTATACCCCTTCGACGCCGTTCACCCGCGCCGTATACGCAATGCTACTACCGTCATGGCTCCACGCCGGATGGTTTTCGTCCACATCCGGTGTATTGGTCAGGTTGACCGCGCGAGCATCGCCCCCGTCCGCGTCCAGGCTCAGGATGAAAATATCCCGGCTGCCCGCCCGCCAACTGGTAAAGGCGATGTGCCGCCCGCCCGGTCCCCAATCCGGCTCGGTGTCCGGCCCCGGCGTGAAGGTCGCGCGAAAAGCCCCCTCACGCGCCGCGCGTTCCGGGTCTGAACTGATGATGTAGATGTCCAGGTCTTGCGTTTCGTCGTTGTAGCCTTCGTAGGCCAGGAACGCCCCGTCCGGACTCCAGGTCGGCGCGCCCTCGAATCCCGGCGTATAGGTCAGGCGCGTCGTCGCTCCTGTGTCCACCTGCATGATGTACAGTTCCCAGTTGCCGTCGCGGTGACTGGCAAAGGCCAGCCGCGTCCCATCGGGTGACCAGGCCGGATCGCGGTCGTCTGCTGGACTGTTGGTCAGGCGCAGCGGGCCACTCTCGCCCACGTTGATCACCCAGATGTCGTCCTGGCCGTTCTCGCGCAGTGTGAAGGCCACACTGCCCCCCGCCCGCAACGGGTCAGGCAGCGGCGTTGGCGTCGGCTCAGGGGTCGGGAAAAGCGCCGTCGGGAGCGGTGTATCCGCTGCCTGCGGCCATCCCCCACCGCCAGCCGGAAACGGCACTTCTTCCTCATCCGTGCCCTGAATGATCAGCACGGCCAGCAACACCAGCAACAACACGACAGCGAACGCGCTGAGCGCCCGGTTTTGCGCCAGCAACGGGTCTTTCACCACGGCGGGTTTCAGTTCCGCCTCGGCAGCGCGTTGAGCCATCAGCTCGCGCCGCCCTGCGCGCACCGGCCCCGCTTCATAGGCTGACTCAAGGGGAGGCCGCCCCCGGCGGGCAATACGCCCGGCGATCCCACCAAGGCCCTGCACAGCGCCAAGGAGCAGCGAAAGCACTGCCGTCGCCGCCGCCAGCAGAGCGCGCAGCAGGCTCGCCGCCTGCTCTACCAACGCCATCGCCAGCCATGCCCCGATACGCAGAGCCGCGTTGCCCAGCCGGTCGGTGACGCGAAACGCGCGAATCAGCATCGTCCAGCCCTAACGGTGTGCGTTACCCCGCCATACACTGTGGCGATCCTCGCGGATGCCACGTGCGAATTCTACATCCACACCCGCGCCCAAGACAAACCGCCCCGATCCCCTCTCACGACAACAAATCCGCTGCAAAAGCGCTCAGCGCCGCCGTACCGCCCGTATGCCAGAACAGTACGCGCTGTCCCACGCGGAACTCGCCGCTCCGCACCAGATCGATCAATCCAGCCAGCGCGCGTCCGGTATAGACTGGATCGACGAGAATCCCCTCCAGCCGCGCCAGCAGGCGGATCGCCTCGCGTTCCCGGTCGGTCACCACAGCGTACCCTGCCCCGCAATAGCGATCGTTGACCAGCACCTGTGCCGGATCGGGTTCCCAGTCCAGGCCCAACATACCTGCCCCGGCGCGAGCCAGCCCTGTCACCTGCGCAGCCAGTCTGTCCGCAGACATGTCCACGCTGATGCCCAGAATGCGAGTCGTTGTCAGCAGGCCGCCCAGGTGCGCGCCCAGCAGCAGCCCCGCCTGTGTGCCGCCCGAACTGCTCGCGAAGACATGAGCGTCGAACCACCCGCGCGGCTCGATCTGCCCCGCTACTTCGCGCATAGCGTCCACATAGCCCAGCAGGCCATGCGCGCTCGATCCACCGTAGGGGATCACATAAGGCCGATGCCCGGCCTGGCGCAACGTCTGTTCCACCTGCGCGATGGTTTCGGCGTATGGCGCACGCTCTTCGGTCCAGTGAATCTCCGCGCCCAGCAAATGATCCAGCAACACGTTGCCGCTCCGTTCAGCCGGTGCCACTCCGCCGGGTGCATAGAGCACCAGATGCGCCGCCAGGCCCAGGCTGGCCGCTCCCGCCGCCGTCTGCCGGGCATGATTGGACTGCGTAGACCCCGCCGTGATCACGCAGTCTGCGCCGGCAGCGACCGCCTGCGCCAGCAAGAATTCCAGCTTGCGGACTTTGTTGCCACCAGTCGCCAGGCCAGTCTGATCGTCGCGCTTGATGAACAGCGCCGGCCCGCCCAGATGAGCGCTGAGGCGGGGAAGCGGGTGCAGCGGTGTGGGTAGAAACGCCAGCCGGACGCGCGGCATCCGGTCTAGCGCAGCAAAAGGATCGCGGGCCGCAGTCACTTCGGCTACCTCCGTATGGTGATCGCGTCAGCCAGACTCAGTATACTGTATCCCCAAAAGGGCGCACGAAATCGCAGGCTCTGCGGAGAATTTGAGGGAACAATGGACATCCATCTGCCAGACCCAGCCGGGCGCGGCACGATCATCCTGATCACCGGCCCACGACGCGGCGGCAAGACGACCCTGCTCCTGCACATTCGTCAGGCCGCCCAGGTTTGCGGCCTGAGCACTGGTGGATTCCTGTCTATCGCCCGCTTCTGGGGAGCGGAGAAGGTGGGCATAGACCTCATGGACGCGGCAACGGGCGCGGTTCGGCCATTGGCCGTCGCAGGAACGGGCGGCCCAATTCACACGGGCCATTTCAGCTTCAATCCGGAAGGTATCGCCGCTGGCCTGCGTTTCGCCCAGGCCGGGCAGACTGCCGACGTGTTCTTCGTTGACGAACTGGGGCCGCTCGAACTTGAACAAGGCCAGGGTTGGGCACAGGTGTTGCCGCTGATCACCGCCCGTGCCTATGGGGTTGCTTTCGTCGTGATCCGTCCAGAGCTGATCGCCCTGGCCCGTGCCCGCCTGGAGCTGCCCGATACCACACCGATCCTGACCGTTGACCTCACCACTCGCGACGCGCTGGCCGACCGCCTGAGCGTCTGGCTCCGCCAGCGTAAGTCCGGCTAGAGCGTGTTATGCACTTTTGGCCCTCAT
>DDBP01000051.1 GCA_002332795.1 Anaerolineales bacterium UBA2029
AACGCCGTTGACTTCGCTGCGCCAATGCCCTAAAATGGGCATCAGTAATATGTTTTGGTAGGAAGATTATATTATATATACTATTAATCGTGTAATGCCGATGAGGCCCGTGAGTACAAAATGTGTTCAATTTCATCCTTAACCAATTATAACAGGAAAACTCCGTCCCCACCATACCTTTGAGAGACCAGCCCAGGGTAATCGCATCAAAATGAGGGATGGGGAATAATGGTGGCCTCGTAATCCGGGAGGCGACCATGTCCGAGTCCGTTTTCACCAGTTTGGAAGCATGTTTCAGCGCGTTGCCTGATCCGCGTGTGCAGGGACGCTGCGACCACAAACTGATTGACCTGATCATTATCACCGTGTGTGCGGTGATCTGTGGAGCCGATAGTTAGACTGGAGTGGAAACGTTCGCCAAAGCCAAAGAGGGGTGGCTGAAACGGTATCTGGAATTGCCGAACGGGATACCGTCCCATGATACGTTTGGGCGGGTGTTTGCCAGCCTGAATGCGGAAGCCTTTCAAGCGGGGTTCAGTCGGTGGGTCCAAGCGGTATTTCGGGTGACCAAGGGCCAAGTGGTTGCGATAGATGGCAAGACGGTGCGGCGCAGTCACGACCAGACGATCGGTCAAGACGCGATCCATATGGTCAGTGCCTGGGCCAGCCAGAACGGGATAGCCCTAGGCCAACGTAAGGTGGATGACAAATCCAACGAGATCACGGCCATCCCCGAACTGCTGCGCTTGCTGGATGTATCGGGCTGTATCGTGACGCTTGATGCAATGGGGTGCCAAAAAGACCTTGCCCAGGCTATTCGGGATGCTAAAGCGGATTACGTGCTGCGGGTCAAGGATAATCAATCCCATCTGCGCCAAGACCTGGAAGACTGGTTTATCTACGGGGATCAGCAGGCCTTCAAAGGCTTGACGGTGGATTATCATCAAACGGTCGACAAATCCAACGGGCGAATTGAAATCCGGCGCTGTTGGGCCATCGCTGACCCGGTGGCCTTTGAGTACATTCGCCACTATGACGCCTGGACTGACTTACAGACCATCGTACGGGTGCAACGCGAAGTACACGCCCAGGGCAAAACGTCGGTCGAAACCGCCTATTACATCAGCAGTCTACCCAACAATGCGGCACAGTTGCTGGAGGCAACCCGCCATCATTGGGCGATTGAAAACAGCTTTCATTGGGTCTTGGACGTCACCTTTCGGGAAGATGATTCGCGCATTCGATCCGGTGCCAGTCCGCAGAATATGGCGGTGTTTCGGCACCTGGCCCTCAACATTCTCAAGCAAGACCCGTCCAAGATGAGCCTTAAACAGAAACGCTTCCGTGCCGGTCTGGACGATGCTTTCTTGCTTGCGCTACTCACCCGAATTTGATGCGATTACCCTGGAGACCAGCCTACCTCCAAGTCGGCTCATCCCCTTCCCTCAGTCGAAACCCACCAGGGAGCCACTTTCTGTTGCTAGCCAGAACAGGAACTGGGCATCAGACTAGCGATTCCCCCTGCGCTGCGGTGCGGATGCTCGACCACGTCTCCGCCTGAGCGCTCCACCCAACAAGCACATCCAGCACGGCGGTGTGACATACACTACCATCAGCTCGCGCCCAGCGTGCCACATGTCCCCGCCTGCCGGAAAGGTGATGGCAAAAGCATTCCATCGCAGTCAGCGTGAATAGCGGGATGACTGCCGCGGCTATGCACTCCTTCAACCGACCCGCTTGACTCGCAGACAAAATCGCCGTATCATGTAAACAATTACGTAATCGTTTTCTTGACAAGATACCTTGGGATAATGGCATGGAGCAGATAGCCTCTCGTCCCTCCCCCGATCAAGTGCCACTGCTCAAAGTCGAGAACATCACCAAGACCTTCGGAGCGGTTCAGGCTCTGCGCGGTGTCAGTTTTACCCTGGAACGCGGGGAAATCCTGGCATTGGTCGGCGACAATGGCGCGGGCAAATCCACCCTGGTCAAGATCATCTCCGGCGTATATCCCCCCACCAGCGGACAGATTTTCCTGAACGGCCAGGTATGCACGTTCGATCGCCCTGCTGCCGCTCTTGCCGCCGGTATTGAAACGGTATACCAGAACCTGGCCCTTATCGAGGAACTCGATGTGGCGGACAACGTCTATCTGGGACGAGAGACCACACGTTGGGGGGTATTGGGACGATGGCTGGGAATTCTGGATCGCCCTTCGATGCGCAGACATACTGCCCAGGCCCTGGGCCAGTTGCACATCAAGATTCCGGCTCCCACCCTGGCTGTGCGGCGGATGAGCGGCGGACAGCGCCAGGCAATCGCCATTGGCCGGGCACTAACCTGGGGCCGCGAGCTGCTCATCCTCGACGAGCCGACGGCGGCCTTGGGCGTGGATGAGACCGAACAGGTGCTGCGGATGATCGAAGAACTGCGCGCTACCAGGGGCCTGTCCTTCCTGGTGATCAGCCACAACATGCAGAATGTCTACCGTATCGCCGACAAAGTGGTTGTGTTGCGCCAGGGCAGACATGTGGCCACGTTGCGCAAGGAAGAGACCACCGTAGAGGAGATCGTCGCCTACATCACAGGCGCTAAAGAGTCGGCCTTCAACTGAACTCTGGCACACGAAACGTTGGTGTCGGGATATGGCCAATATCAAGCAAGTCGCCGAGTTAGCCGGGGTTTCGGTCGCGACTGTCTCGCGAGTGATCAACGAATCGGGTTACGTCAGCCCCGAACTACGCGAGCGGGTATTGCAGGCCATGCGCGAACTGAACTATCAGCCGAATGCCCCGGCCCGTAGTCTGCGTCGGCAGGAAACACGTACCGTCGGCGTGCTCGTCCCTCAGCTCGATCATCCGTTCTTCAGTGCGCTGAGTTTTGCCATCGAGAAGACCCTCTCCGCCAACGACTACTATACGTTCATCTGCAGTGCGGAGGAAAGCCGCGCCCAGGAGAGCCGCTACATCAAGATGATGTTGCAGCAACGGGTAGATGGCATCATCCTGGTTCCCACCAGTCACAGCAAAGAGAGTGTCGAGCTGGCCCTGGAACAGGACATCCCTGTCGTCATTGCCGACCGCGATCTGCCCGATCTGCAACTTCCAGTCAACCGCGTGCTGGTTGACAACTTCCAGGGAGCCTACGCTGGTGTTCACCATCTGCTGAGCCTGGGGCATAGGCGCATCGGGATAGTGGGTTCGCCCCCTCATAGTGAGCCAATCGGCAAGCGTATCAAGGGAGCCTTGAAAGCCCTGGCCGACTGGGGGATAGCCCACGATCCTGCCCTGCTGATTACGGGCGATCACCAGCAATTCGAAATGGGCTATCTGGGGGCCAGGCAGCTATTCCAGCAGGAACCCCGTCCGACAGCGATTTTCGCTCTCACCGACGTGATGGCCATTGGCGTGATCCATGCTGCATATGAGCATGGCATGACTCTGCCCGACGATCTATCTGTAGTCGGTTTCGATGACATCCCTCTGGCCTCCTATGTGGTCCCTGCCCTGACCACGATCGCTCAACCTATCTACGTCATGGGAGAAACTGCCGCGCATATTTTGTTGCGGCACATGCTCAACAACGAGCAGCCCGTAGAAACCGTCAAACTGGAAGCAAAACTTGTCTTACGGAATTCGACCACACCACCGAAGCCTTAGGGGGTAGGCATGGACCTGAGCCTCAAGGACAAGTCCAAAGCGGTTCCACGCTCGACCTATGTCAGGATAGGGGACTTGCTGGCCCGTTTCGGCATTGTGGTCATCCTCCTGATTCTGGTCATAGGGCTTACCTTGCTCACCCCATCGGTGCGCGGAGAGCAGTATTTCCTGACCAAGACCAATCTCCTGAACGTGGCCCTGCAGGCCTCCATCAACAGCGTTATCGCGGTGGGCATGACTTTCATCATCACCAGCGGAGGGATTGATCTCTCGGTCGGCTCCATGGCTGGCTTCGTGGGGATTCTGATCGCGCTGGCGCTACGGGACTACGGAGTAGGACCGGTCGGTGGCCTGGTGGTGGCTATGGTCGCCGGTAGCCTGTGCGGATTGTTCAACGGTCTGCTCATCACACGGGCAAACCTGCAACCATTCATTGTCACATTAGGAACTATGGGCATGTTCCGCGGGTTGGCGCTGGTCGCCAGCAATGGCCGCCCGATCTACGGTTTTGGGCGCAGCTTCATCAAGACCTTCTCCGGCAACACCATCGGTGACCTGCCCAAACCGGTGATCGTGGCCGCCCTGGTCGCGTTGGGCGGCTGGCTGATTCTGACACAGACGCGCTTTGGCAAGTACACCATTGCTATTGGTGGAAACGAAGAATCCACCGCCCTGGCAGGCATCCCCATCAAACGCTACAAGCTTGGCATCTATGTGTTCGGCGGCTTCCTGACCGGTATTGCCGCCACCCTGCTGACGGCCCGCCTCAGCTCTGCGGACCCCACCGCGGGCATGAGTTACGAACTTGATGCGATCGCCGCTACTGTGATGGGCGGAACCAGTCTCCGCGGCGGACAGGGCAATATCCTGGGCACGATGGTAGGCGCGTTGATCATCAGCCTGGTGCGCAACGGGATGAACATCCTCAACGTGCCAACTTTCTGGCAGCAGTTTGTGATCGGGTCGGTCATCATCCTGGCCGCCCTGCTGGATCAATGGCGCAAAGGGCAGTCTACCTCGACATGATGCCCGTCGAGTACACAGACTCCAGTGCGTGTATTGATCAGCCCCCTTGATCTGCGCCGGTCAGATTAACGAGGAGGTGAGCGAGCACCCAAAAGTCGGAAAGTGACACCCCAAACGCCCGTCCTTAGAGAACTTCGTTCACTCGCACGATCAGCAAGAAGCCGATAGGGAGGAAAAGAAACGATGTCTGACAAGCGATTCTTGAGAATGGTGTATTTCGTCTTGATTGGCGTGATGCTGATCGGCCTGATCGGCACTGCGCCCAGCTCCTCCGCGCAGGAAAAGAAACTTCGTTTCGGGGCGATCATCAAGACCGAGATCAATGAGTTCTGGCAGGCAATGGCTGCCGGTTACCGCTTCGCTGCCGAGCGTTATGGGGTTGAGGTCGAGGTGGGTTCGGTGGCCACCGAAGCAGATACCACCCAGCAACTGGCCCTGCTGGAGTCCTACCTTGACCAGGGCTTCGATGCCCTGCTGGTCTCGCCCATCACCCCCACCAACCTCAACTCGGCCCTGGCCCTGGCCACCGAGCGCGGCATCCCCATCATCAACGTGGACGAGTTGATCCCTCCCGACGCCGCCAAAGAAGCGGGCATCAACATCGCCATGCGCATCGCCTCCAACAACTATCAGGCCGGGCAACTGGCCGGGCAGTACGTCCTGGATCACCTCCAGCCGGGCGATAAGGTCGCCATCATCGAGGGCATCGCCGGCAACGTCTCCGGCCAGGACCGCCGCGATGGCTTCTACGACACCGTCAGCGCCACCCTCAACGTCGTCGCCAGTCAGCCCGCCGACTGGGACCGCTCCAAAGCCCTGGACGTCGCCACCAACATCCTGCAGGCCAACCCCGACCTCAAGGCCATCTACTGCGCCAACGACACCATGGCCCTGGGCGCGGTGCAGGCCGTCCGCGCCGCTGGCCTGGAAGGCCAGGTGATCATCCTGGGCACTGACGCCATCCCCGAAGCCCTCGACGCCGTCCGCGACGGCAGCATGGCCGGTACCGTCGCACAGTTCCCCTTCGAGGTTGGCGTGCTGGCGGTAGAGAACGCGATCAAGCTGGTGGAAGGTCGCCCCATCCCCACGCGCATTGACGCGCCCATCCGTCTGCTGACCGCCGCTGATCTGGACAAACCCGTCCAGCCTATCCCCGATCCTGAAATCGGAGACTACCGTTTTGGGGCGATCATCAAGACCGAGATCAATGAGTTCTGGCAGGCAATGGCCGCCGGCTATCGCGACGCTGCGGAACGTTATGGGGTCGAGGTCGAGGTAGGTTCGGTGGCCACCGAAGCA
>DDBP01000263.1:0-8358 GCA_002332795.1 Anaerolineales bacterium UBA2029
CAGGCAAGACGGTGCAACTGACGCTCGATCTGGCCTTGCAGGAGGCAGCGCAGGAAGCGCTCACCCGCCGCATCAACATCGTCAACGCCGAGGCGCAGCGTTTGGTGACGCAGCAGGGCGTGGTCATCGTCATGGACCCGCGCAACGGCGAAATCCTGGCGATGGTGAGCTGGCCCACCTACGACAACTCGCGCTTCGCCCGTTTCATTGACGGCGAATACTACTTCAAGCAGTTCGACGATCCGCTACGTCCGCTGGTCAACCATGCCATCAGCGCGCTCTACCCGCCCGGCTCGGTGTGGAAGCTGATCACCGCCATCGGCGCGCTGGAAGAGAAAGTGATCGCGCCGGAGAGCTTCCTGTTCTGCCCTGGGCGACTGGTGCTGCCCAATGCCTACGCACCGCTGGACGTAGCGCGCGGGCAGACGTTCGTGTGCTGGTTGCGCAGCGGTCACGAGCGCGTCAACCTGCTGAAGGGCATTGCGCAAAGCTGCGACGTGTACTTCTATCAGGTGGGCGGCGGCAACCCCGATGTCAGCCCGCAGACTCTGCGCCCTGGCGGGTTGGGCATCTTCGACCTCTACCGCTGGGCGACGGCATTCGGCATCGGCTCGGAACTGGGCATCGAATTGCCGGGCGAACTGGCCGGACGTATGCCCGAAAACCAGTGGAAACGCCGTAATTATGGCGAAAGCTGGTCTACCGGCGACACCTACAACGCGGCCTTCGGCCAGGGCTATGTGACGGTGACGCCGCTGCAACTGATCAGCGCGGTGGCGGCTATCGCCAATGGCGGCACGCTCTATCAGCCCACCATCGTCAAGAATCTGCAGGATGCCAACGGCAACATCCTGCAGGAATTCAAGCCGCGCGTGGCCCGCACGATCGTCTGGCCAGAAGATGGCGAACCGGTGCTGCTGTTGCAGGAAGATATGCTCATCCAGGGCGAGAACAGCCTGGTCTGCCGCTGCGAAGAGACCAGTCAGTGGTACGATCCGGCGCAGTGCAACCCGGAGACCTACCGCGGGCAGTACGACCGCGACCCCAACCCCGACGACGACGTGACCGACATCGTCACCTATCGCGTCAACGTGCCCTACAACTACACCTTCAATGCCGGCGTGTGCGATCCGCTGGAGTTCGAGAGCCTGGGGCGCGAGAGCCTGGTTCAGCGGCAACACCCCTACTTCCCGCCCTTCGCCACGCCCTGGTCCATAGACTGGGTGCAGCGCGGGATGCGCGAGGCCGTGCTGACCGGCACGGCGTCGGGCACGGCGCTGCCTTATGTGAACGTGGCGGGGAAGACGGGCACCGCCGAATACTGCGACGACCTGGCCTATCCGCAGGGGCTGTGCGTGCCCGGCAACTGGCCCGCGCACGCCTGGTACGTGGGCTATGCCCCCTTTGAGAATCCCGAAGTGATCGCCCTGGCGTTCGTCTACAACGGCGGCGAAGGGTCAGCAGTGGCCGCGCCCATTGTGCGCGAAGTGCTGGACGCCTACTTCAAGCTGAAGACGCAGCGCGGGCAGAGCAGGGTTGAATAGAAGAGGACGCAGTGGAGACAACGTGCTCGCGCTGCGTCCTCGCGCATCTTTATTCTGTGATTTCGGTCAACTCAGGCGGGCTGATCGGGGATGAGGGCGATGCCCACCGTGCCGGGGCCACTGTGCACGCCCAGCGCAGGCGACAGTTGCGTCACCACCCACTCGACGACCGCGAAAGACTGCTCTACCAGCGGGCGGAACTTCTCGACCTCGTCGCGAGCGGCCACGTGCATCAGCGCAGCGCGGACGGGGCTGCCTTCGGCGATGTGTCCCAGCGCCAGCGAGACAATGCGTTTGTACGCGCCGGAGCGGGTGCGCGCTACGCCGAGCGGGGCGGGCATACCGCCGCGCATCCCGATGATCGGCTTGATGCTGAGCAGATCGCCCAACATACCGGTCACCTTGTTGATGCGCCCGCCGCGCTGCAGGTATTCGAGCGTATCGTTGGTGAAGCCCACGAAAGCGCTGGCCGCCACTTTGCGGGCTACCTCGGCGACCTCGGCCAGCGACAGTCCTTTGAGCGCCGCTCGCGCGGCCTGGATCACCGCCCAGCCGTGGGCCATGGCCACCTGCTGCGTGTCTACCACTTCCACGGGGAAGCCCGGCATTTCCTGTTCCAGCAGACGCCTGGCCAGCATCGCCGACTGATACCCGCCGCTGCCCGTGCCGGTGATGCTGATTTCCACAATGGAGTCGCCACGCTGCGCGGCGCGTCGGTAGGCTTCCAGATACTCCCCGGCACTGGGGTTGGCCGTGGTGGGCCATTCGGGGGCGGTCTTCACCCATTCGTAGAAGGCATCGGGGGGCATGTCCACGCCGTCGCGCAGGGTTCCCTGGACGGTGTGTACATGGTAAGGGACGACCTCGATGCCAAGCTCTTTGACCATTGGCTCCGGCACCGAGGCGCAGCTATCTGTCACTATGATGACCACCGTAAAGCTCCTTTGGTGAGCATGTCTTCAGCGCCCCATCGTCGGGGTGCACGACTCGCGTATCTCATGGGCTGGTACAGCGCCGTTGGTGTCCACGGTGTTCTTGAAGCGCGGCGGGCCAGCCTGTTGGTGGCAATTGTACCGCAACTCAGAACCTGCTAATATGAGAAGCGCGCGATCCATGCCAGCCGGTACAGGGGGGAGCCATGTGGGAATCCTACGCCGAGCAGCTACACAGCGCCGATCCTGAGCAGCGCCGCCAGGCGATCATCGCGCTGGCCAATTCCCGTGATCTGGCCGCGCTCAGGCCGCTGGCCGAAGCCTTTCAGCACGACCCCGACCCGGCCCTGCGCGAACTGGCGCTCAAGGCCGGGCGCTACATCCGGCGCTATGCCGCGCCGCGCGACGAAGAAGAAGCGCAGATTTCCGCCCGCGATCGTGAACTGGCCCAGAAGCTGCTCGACGCGGCCACTTCCTACCATCTGCACGGCGACAAGGGGCGCGCGACCGATACGCTGGGTAAGGCCCTCAGCCTCAACCCGGCCCTGCGCAAGGAGACGTTCGTCGCCAACCTGATCACCTCGTTGACGGGCATGAGCGTGGACGAAGCCATGCCCCTGCTCACGCATCCGGATCGGCGGCGCGCGCTGATTGGCAGGGTCGGGGGCAAGCGACGGCTGCAGCGCATGGCCGAAGGTCCCGGCGCAGAGTCGGCGACCTGGGACAACGTGATGGTGGACTTCGTGCTCTACGCGCTGGTCGTGGCGCTGAGCACGGCGGCCATCCTCATTTTCGCGCTCGACGCTGTGCGCGACCTGATCGAGTCTGCGCCGGTGAGCACGGTCTCCTCCAGCGATCTCGACGCGCTGTTCGACGCCAGCATGGTAGGCATGATGCTGCTGGGTGGCTTCTATGGCATCTACTCGGCGCTGGCGCTGGCCCTGGAGGGCGGGGCGATTCACCTAGTCGCCACCTTCTTCTTCGGCGGCGATAGCCCGCTGGTCTATCTCTACCGGCGTCTGGTGCCTTTCCAGACCTACTTCATGCTGGCCGTGGCTCTGATCTTCCTGATCCTGGCCCTCAGCGGAGCCTGGTTGACCATCCCGCTGGTCATGGCCGCTGTGTCGTTGGGGGCGGGGTACTGGATCGCGCGGCTGATCGGCGAGGTCTATCGCATCGGCACCGGGCTGGGCTGCCTGACGCTCATTCTGGGCGGCGTGCTGATCGCCGTCGTGGCGACGGTGGGCAACTTGCTGCTGACCGGAGCGCTCAGCGCCCTGTTTGGAAGCTGAGCTGCTCTCTGCGCTCAGCACTACCCACCCTCGAATTGTCGCAACACCGGGGTACAGAGCAAAGAATCCCCAAACGTCTCTGCGCTTTCCTCTGCGCTCTCTGCGGTGAATTCTCCCCCTTCAGGACACGCCCTTTTTTCGCACGCCCGCGCTACGGTATAATGCGCGTGCAGCATGAACCGGCGCGCAGAAGACCTGATGGGAGGAAGACGCATGGCGCAGGTACCCACCGAAGTTTTCCGCAAATACGATATCCGCGGCACGGTCGAAGGCCCCGCCGCGCAGCTCACTCCGGGCCTGGCCCGGCTGGTCGGGCAGGCGTATGGCACCTATGTGCAGCGCCATCTGGGGATCGAGCAGGTCTTCGTCGGCGGTGACAATCGCCTGTCCACTCCCGCTCTGAAGGACGCCATCATCGAGGGGGTGTTGAGCACCGGCCTGCGCGTGACGGACATCGGCGCGGTGATGACGCCTACTGTCTACTTCGCTTCCGCTTCGCACGAGCGGGCGGGCGGCATCATGATCACCGGCAGTCACCTGACCACGCAGTACAACGGTATCAAGATGGCCTATGGGCGGCTGGCACTGGCCGGTGAGCAGATTCAAGACCTGCTGCGCATCATTCAGACCGACGATTTTGCGGTGGGGCAGGGCGAGCGGCGCGAGGACTTCGGCATGGTGCACAGGCACATGGCCGTCATCAAGCAGAAAGTGACCCTGGGGCCGCGCAAGATCAAGGTGGTGGTGGACGCAGGCAATGGCCTCAGCGGCACTTTTGTTCCGCCGGTGCTGCGCGACCTGGGGATCGAGGTCGTGTGCCTGTTCTGCGAGCCGGACGGCACATTCCCCAACCATCTGCCCAATCCCGAAGACCCCGAACTGACCAAAGACCTGGAAGCCGCCGTCGTCGCGCACAAGGCGGACTTCGGCATCGGCTTCGATGGCGACGCCGATCGCTGCGGGCTGATTGACGAGCACGGCCACCATGTGGCCGCCGACCGACTGCTGGCCCTGCTGGCCCGCGATCTGTTGCAGCGACACCCCGGCACGCCGGTCGTCTTCGACGTGAAGTCCAGTCAGGTGCTGCCCGACATCATCCGACAGCATGGCGGTCAACCGGTGATGTGGAAGGCCGGGCACAGCCTGATGAAGCAGAAGATGGCCGAGATCGGCGCGCTGATCGGCGGCGAGGTCAGCGGGCACCTGTTCATCGGCGAGGATTACTACGGCTTCGACGACGCGCCGCTGGTGGCCCTGAAAGTGCTGGAACTCTACAGCAAGAGCGACAAGACGCTCTCGCAGATGCTGGCCGAAATGCCCACCATGCCTGCGACGCCGGAGATCATCATGGCTGCGCCGGACGACGTGAAGTTCAAGATCATCGAGGCGGTGCGCGACCGGCTGCAAGATCGCTACGAGGTGGTCACGGTGGACGGGGCGCGGGCCATCTTCGAGGATGGCTGGGGACTGGTGCGCGCCAGCAACACCCAACCTGCCATCACCATGCGCTTCGAAGCACGCACCAAAGCACAACTGGTCGAGTATATGAAACGCTTCGACGCCCTGCTGGACGACTACCCGCAGGTAGACCGCACTGAATTGCGCAAGCAGATTGCTGCCTTCAGCGCCTGAGCGGGTGGCAATCGGGCGGTACGTGGCGAAGATGAGCGTTTGATGAGACACCCCCTGCCAGGCGCTACGGGGCATGGTATAATGCCGCCCGATACTCAGGGAGGAGGGGTACACACCATTGGTTAGCCCATTGGATTGGTTGCTGGGCCTGTTTTCGCTCGACATCGGGATCGATCTGGGCACGGCCAACACGCTGGTAAGCGTGCGTGGCAAAGGCATTGTGATCAACGAACCGTCGTATGTCGCCATCGAGCGCAAGACACGCCGCCCGATCAGCGTGGGACGCGAAGCCAAGGAGATGTTCGGCAAGACCCCCACGTCCAAGTATATGGTTGTCCGCCCGTTGCGCGACGGCGTGATCAGCGAGTTCGAGATCACTGAGGCCATGCTCGATTACTTCATCCGCAAGGCCCACGAGCAACACTGGGTGCCCATTCCCCGCCCGCGCGTGGTGGTGGGCATTCCTTCGGGCGTGACCGAGGTGGAAAAGCGCGCCGTCTACGACGCCACCATCAGCGCGGGCGCGCGCGAGGCGTACCTGATCGAAGAGCCGGTCGCCGCGGCCATCGGCGCGGGCCTGCCCATCCAGGAAACACGCGGCAGCATGATAGTGGACATTGGCGGCGGCACGACCGAAGTGGCCATCTTTTCGCTGGGCGGCATCGTCATCAGTCGCTCTATTCGCGTGGCGGGTGACGAGATGGACGAGGACATCGTCCAGTACATGCGCGCCAAGTACAACCTGCTCATCGGCGAGCGCACTGCCGAACGCGCCAAGATCGAGATCGGCTCGGCCTATCCATTGCCAGAAGAGCGCACCATGGTCTTGCGCGGGCGCAACCTGGTGACCGGCTTGCCGGAAGCGGTCGAAGTCTCGTCTATCGAGCTACGCGAGGCGCTCAACCCTTCGGTGAGCATCATCATAGACACCATCCGCGATGCGCTCGACGAAACGCCGCCCGAACTGGTGGCCGACTTGATGGAGTCTGGCATTTGCATGGCGGGCGGCGGCAGCCAACTGAAAGGGCTGTGCGAGCGCATCGCCGACGAGGTGAACGTGCGCGTCTGGCTGGCCGAGGACTCGATGACCTGCGTGGCGCGCGGGGCCGGGCGTATCCTGGAAGACTACGACAACCTGCGCTCGTTGCTGGCTGGCCTGGAACGCGGTTCGACACAGCACTGAAACGGGCTTTCGGCTCTCTGTCTTCAGCCGTCAGCGGGTGGGGAACACTCACGCTTGCTGGCGGCTGTTCGCTGGGTAGGGAGTCCTCTCCGCAGACTCTGTGTCTCAGCGATGAGCGAATACTGTCCCCAGGCGGTCGGGCGGGTATAATCAGCCACTGGCAACCACAGCAAGGAGGAGAAGCTGGTGGGGCGAAGTGGCCGTGTCTTCTCTTTCGGCATGACCCTGGTGATCGTCGCGGCGCTAATCTTCCTGGGCGTCACCGGCGCGCTGAGCACTGCGGAGAACCTTGCCGCTGTCCCGCTGCATCTGTTACAGCGGGTGGTGAGCCGCCCGGCGCAGGCGATCAGCGGGGTGATTGACGATCTGGCGGAATACCGTCGGCAGAAGCAGCGCATTGACGATCTGGAAGAAGCGCTGGCCGTCTATCAGGCCGAGCTGGCCCAACTGCGCGAAAAAGGGTCCGACTACGACCGCCTGGCGGCCCTGCTCGACTACGACCGCTTTGGGCCGGAGGATCACGAATACGTCACCTGCGACGTGATCGGCATGGACACCGCCGGTTTCGTCCGCGCCATTCAGATTGACTGCGGGCGACGCGACGGCGTGGAACTGATGGACCCGGTCGTCACCGAGCGCGGGCTGGTGGGCCGCGTGACGCAGGTCTCGGCGACCGGCGCGGAAGTGCTGCTGGTGACCGACCCCACCAGCCGCGTCAACGCGCGCCTGCAGAGTACGCGCGAAGACGGTGTGGTCAGCGGGCAACTGGTCGGCGATCTGCTGATGTCATTCATTCCGCTGGAAGCTCAGGTGCGCGAAGGTGACCTGGTGCTCACCAATGGCCTGGGGCAGATGCTGCCCGCCGACCTGGTGGTAGGGCAGGTGCTCAGCGTGAGCCTCTCAGAAGACGAACTATACCAGGAAGCCCGTGTGCGCAGCCTGGTGGACTTCGACCGGCTGGAGATCGTGCAGGTGATCATCAACTTCGAGCCGGTTGACCTGACCGTCTTCGAGCAGCAGGCCGCAGCGCCGTAGCAGACACTTTCAGGCCGGAGGCTCCTCACTCAGGTGACACGGTACATCGGTCTGCCCATTCTGCTGCTGGCGGCGTTGCTCAATGCTTCCGTCATGCCGGAGATGCGCCTGGGCAACGGCGCGCCCGACCTGGTCTTCATGATCGTGGTGTCGTGGGCGCTCCTGGCCGATGTCAACGACGCGCTGCTGTGGGCCGTGTTCGGAGGACTGCTGCAGGACACCCTGTCCCTCGCTCCGCCGGGCACGTCAGCGCTGGGGTTGGTAGCAGTGGCGTTTCTGGCCGACGCGCTGTTCGGCAACGTTCGCCGCACCAACCTGATCATCCCCCCGCTGGTGATGGGCCTGGGAACGGTGCTCTATCACGCGGGCGTCTTGCTCGTGTTGCGCCTGGCCGGGCACGCCGTCCCGCTGGGCGATGCGCTGGCGACAGTCACCCTGCCCACCATCATCTATCACGTCTTGCTGAGCGTGCCGGTCTTCCGCACCATGGGCCTGTTGCACGACTGGCTGACGCCGCGTCGCGTGCGTCTGGAGTGACACTCAGCTTTCAGCGCTCAGCGTTCAGCAGTCGGCGTCAGCTTCGCGCTGCGTGCCTTTCGGAGCAACCTGTCTCCATACAGCCTGGGCGATTCTCTCTGGGACGAAAAGCTCACCGCAGAGACGCAGAGAACGCAGAGACAAACAAGAGACTCTGTGTCCGCCTCTGCGATCCCAGTGATCTCAGGAAAACTTTGCGAATT
>DDBP01000263.1:8528-12249 GCA_002332795.1 Anaerolineales bacterium UBA2029
CCCCCTCTCCAGTCTAGGCTGGAGAGGGGGCAACGAGGCGCGTCAGCGCCAAGTGGGGGTGAGGTAAAGCAAAGCAGAGCAACTTGTCTCTCAATTCCTCGCCTGAAAAGGACGAGTGGCTCTGCCTTTTTCTCTTTGTCTCAGCGGTGAATTCAGCTCAGAGACAGGCCGCGCTGTGACGATTGTCTCTGTTAGCATCACTGGTGATTTAGAGTATAGTAGTAGATGTACCATCATCGCTCCAGCCCAGGTAGGGGGCGCTGTTAACGGGCACACTGTCTATCGCTCATGGACGATTCGATCACGCTCAAGGGAATCAAAGAGGGGCTGCTGGTCACGGTCAAGCCGGACGGCCGCTGGTCTGACCTGGCTAACCGGCTGATCACCCTGATTGACGCGCAGGGGAACTTCTTCAAAGGCGCGCAGGTGACGCTATCGCTGGGGCCGCGCGAACTGCGCCGGCAGGACTTGGCTGCCATGCAGAAATTGCTGGAACAGCGGGGTATCACGCTGCGAGCGGTGCTCAGCGAGAGCGACATCACGCTCGACGCGGCCCGCAAGCTGGCTCTGCCCACCTCGTTGCAGGTGGCGGAACTGGCCGCCGTGCCCAGCGAGGCCCTGGAACTGCGCCCGCCGCCCATTGATCCCGAAGAACCCGGCCTGCCGGGCGTGCTGGTCAAGCGGACGCTGCGCGCCGGTCGCACGGTGCACAGCGACGGGCATGTGGTCGTGCTGGGCGATGTCAACGCCGGGGCGGTGGTGGTAGCCGGAGGCGATATCGTCGTCTGGGGGCGGCTGCGCGGCACGGTTCACGCGGGGGCCTACGGGGATGAGTCGGCGGTGGTGTGCGCACTGCACCTGGCCCCCACCCAACTGCGCATCGCCGGTTACATCACCATTTCGCCAGAGGACAGGAATCGCAAGCCGCGCCCGGAAAAAGCGCTGGTGCGCAATGGGCGCATCGAGGCAGTGCCCTGGGAGTAGATTGCAGCGGGGGAGCAGGCGGCATCCGCACAGCGCGCCGCCAGACAGCTTGAAAGGCAAGAGGTGTTCGGATGGGGGCACGAGTTATCACCATAACATCCGGCAAGGGGGGCGTGGGGAAGACGACGGCCACGGCCAACCTGGCCGTGGCGCTGGCCAACATGGGCAAGAAAGTCGTCTGCATTGATGCCGACATCGGGCTGCGCAACCTGGACATTGTGATGGGCCTGGAAAACCGCATCGTCTACGACCTGGTGGACGTGGTCGAGGGGCGCTGCAAGCTGCGTCAGGCCCTGGTCAAGGACAAGCGCGTGCCCGACCTCTATCTGCTGCCCGCCGCCCAAACGCGCGACAAGACCGCCGTCAGCCCGCAGGACATGGTCATGCTCACCACGCAACTGCGCAACGAGTGTGACTTCATCCTGATTGACAGTCCGGCGGGGATCGAATGGGGCTTCCGCAACGCCCTGGCCCCCGCCGACGAGGTGATTGTCATCACCAACCCCGAAGCGTCAGCGGTGCGCGACGCCGACCGTATCATCGGGCTGGTGGAGGCCGAGCCGCGCAAAGTCCCCATCAGCCTGGTGATCAACCGCGCCAAAGCCGACATGATTCGCAAGGGCGACATGCTGTCGGTCAACGACATTCTGGACATTCTCTCGACACCGCTGTTGGGCGTCATCCCCGAAGACGAACAGATCATCGTCTCCACCAACAAAGGCTCACCGCTGACGCTGGACAATCAGAAAGGCCCGGCGGCGGAAGCCTTCCGCAACATTGCCCGCCGCATCACCGGGGCCAAGGTGCCCATCACCGAACTGGAGCACAAGAAGGGTGGTTTCTTGCACCGGCTGAGCCGTCTGTTCCGCCGGTCGGGAACTTAGCGAAGGGGTGAGGTTGCCGATGACCTCTCTAATCGGACGCATCAAGGGACGCCGCGAAACTACCAGTGCAGAGATTGCCAAAGAGCGGCTCAAGCTGGTGCTGGTCTCCGACCGCAGCGATCTTTCGCCGGAGAAGCTCCAGGAACTGCAGACCGAGCTGATCAACGTGATCAAGCGCTACGTACACATTGACGAGATGGAAGTCGAGATCAAGTTCGAGCAGCGCGATCGCAAGAATTACCTGGTAGCAGATATCCCCCTGCAGCGCGATCATCGTTACCAGGCGGTCGCAGAAGAGAGCAGCGCCGTTCCGGAGACATCTCCCGCAGCTTCCGACACACCGGACGAACCTGCTGCTGAGGGTGAGCCGGTGGACGAAGCGGCTGCGCCCCAAACCGAATGAGCACCCCCAGGCCCTGCTCTTTCATTCAGCGATCGGCAGCCTGGGGCGGAGTCTGTCCCTTCCCCGCTGTCCCTGTGGCACGCCCTGTGCCCCGTTGACCTCCCCGCGGCAATCGGTATAATCGGCCCGTCCGGGTTGTATTGGTATGCTCGAAGGGTGCTGGTATGCAGGCCAAACCCAATGTGTGGCGTGATTTCGACTTTGTGCTTTTCGGCGTCACCATTCTGCTGATCATCATCGGCATTCTGTTCATCCGCAGCGCGACGCTCGACGCCGTAGACCCCGACCTGATCAACCGCGTGCCCAGTCAGATACAGTTTGGCATTGTGGGCGTGGCCATCCTGTTGCTGGTAGCCTCCATTGACTATCGTCTGCTGGGCAGCATTCACACTTTCCTCTATCTGTTCATTCTGTTCATTCTGGGCCTGGTGGCCGGTCTGGGAGCGGTGGGCGCGGCGGGCGCGCAAAGCTGGCTGAACGTCGGCCTGCAGGTGCAGCCGTCGGAGCTGGCCAAGATTCTGCTGGTGATCGCCCTGGGGCAGCACCTGGCCGACCGCTACGAGCACATGAATCAACTGCGCACGGTGCTGCTCTCGCTGGGCTATATTGCGCTGCCCACCTTCATGATCTTCATTCAGCCCGACCTGGGCATCACCACCGTGATCATGTTCGTGTGGTTTGTGATGGTGTGGGCCGCCGGGCTGCGCCTGCGCCATCTGGCCCTGTTCGTGCTGGCCGGTATGCTGGCCATGCCCGTGCTATGGCAAAACATGGAAGGCTACCAGCGACAGCGCATCGTCTCCTTCATTTTTCCGGGATCGGACAAAGACGCGCAGTACAACATTGATCAGGCGCTGATCAGCATTGGCTCCGGCGGACTGATGGGCAAGGGCTATGCCAACGGCTCGCAGACGCGCGGGCGCTTCCTGCGCGTGCGTCACACGGACTTCATCTTCAGCGTCATCGCCGAGGAGACCGGCTTCGTGGGCGCGGTCACGGTCATCGGGTTGATGGGGGTGGTGATCTGGCGTATTCTGCGCGGAGCGGCCCTGGCCGCCGATCCGCTGGGCAGCCTGATCTGCTACGGCATCGGGGGGATGATCTTCTTCCAGACGATGGTCTCCATCGGCATGAATCTCAACATCCTGCCCGTGACCGGGCTGACGCTGCCATTCGTCAGTTCGGGCGGGTCGTCGCTGATCACCATGATGATGGGCGTCGGCCTGGTGGAGAGCGTGATCATGCGGCACCGGCTGCGGGAGTTTGCCTAGCTCGCTTTGCGGGGAAGTGTTGAGTTTTGAGTCTGGAGTTTTGAGTCTGGAGTTCCGAGAGGCCGTTTGAGAAGTCCTGCTCTGCGGCTTTACCTCACCCCCAGCCTCGCTGTGCTCGGCTTGCCCCTTCCGCGTCGGAGAGGGGGCAGGGAGGCGCGTCAGCGCCGGGCGGGGGTGAG
>DDBP01000028.1 GCA_002332795.1 Anaerolineales bacterium UBA2029
TAGGGCGTGTTTATGCACTTTCCGCCCTCGTCCCTCTCCCGCGCGGCGGGCGAAGGGGCGACTTCCCCTCGCCCTACGACGCAGTCGCGAGGGAGAGGGGAGTGAGGGGTGAGGGGAAGACGCTGCGCGGAAGTCCATGACAGCTTCCAGGCAGCCTGTCGCACGGCGGAGGGGGCAGGCCCGGCGTAGTTTCGTATGACGAGGGTAGTATCCGATGACGATCAAACAGGAACGGGCAGCGCAACTGATTCAGGAGATTCTCAGCACGCTGCTGATGTTCGAAGTGACCGATCCCGCGCTGCAGGACGTGACGATCACTGAGGTGAAGGTAGACCGCGAGATCGAGTATGCCGATGTCTACGTGCATTCGCTGGCCGAACGCGACGAGGTGATGGCCGGGCTGCGACGGGCGAGCGGCTACCTGCGGCGCGAACTGGCAGCGCGCACGCGCTTCCGCAAGACGCCGGTCCTGCAATTTCACTGGGACGTGGCGATCGATCGCGGTGAGCGCATAGACGAAATCCTCAGCACTCTGGATATCCCGCCGGAATCGCCGGCAGAAACGCCTGAGGAGCAGACCGCAGATGACGATGGAGTGGGATAAAGCGGCGGAGTTGCTGGCCAGGGCGCGCCGCGTGCTGGTGTTGACCCATGTCAGCCCAGACGGTGACGCCATTGGCTCCATGCTGGGGCTGGCGCACGCGCTACAGGCCATGGGCAAAGAGGTGAGCACGGCGGTGGACGAAGGCGTGCCGCCCGAACTGGCCTTTCTGCCCGGCAGCGAGACAGTGCACGCTTCGCTCAACGGCGTGCAGGCCGACCTGGTGATCGCCGTGGACTGTGGCGACGAGTCGCGTATGGGGCAGGTGGGACAGGTGGCGCGTCGCAGCGGTGCTCCGCTGATCAACCTGGATCATCACCCGACGAATACACTGTTCGGCGATGCCAACCTGGTAGACGCCCGCACGACGGCTTCGGCAGAAGGGGTGTTGGACTGGCTCGACCGGCTGGGCGTGCCACTGAATCGCGCCACCGCCTATTGCCTGTTGACCGGTCTGGTCACCGATACGCTGTGCTTCCGTACCGACAACGTCACCAGCGAGACGCTGGGCAAGGCGCAGCGCCTGATGGCGGCGGGCGCGCCGCTGGCGGAGATCGTACAGCGCACGGTCAACCGCAAGTCCTATGCCGGGCTGCGGCTGTGGGCGCTGGTGATGCCTACGGTGCGCCTGGAAGATCACGTCATCTGGGCGACCATCACGCGCGAGATGTTCGTGCAGGCCGGTTACACTGGCTCCGACGACGCTGGTCTGGTGAGCACGCTGGTACAGGCGGAGGAGGCCTACATCTCCGTCGTCTTCCGCGAGACGGCGGAAGGCACCGTGGAGATCGGCATCCGCGCTGTGCCGGGCTTCGACACATCGGGAGTGGCGGTGGCTCTGGGGGGCGGCGGGCATCGGCTGGCCTCCGGCGCGACCGTGCGCGAACCGCTGGAAACCCTGGTGCCGCGCGTAGTGGCCATGCTCAAAGAGGCGGTACGCGCCGGGCATCCGCTGGTGGGCGAGGAACATCGGTGAGGAGCGAGGTCAGCGCCTTTGGGCTGCTGAACGTCTACAAGCCCGCCGGGCCGAGCAGTCACGACCTGGTGGCCTGGGTACGGCGCGGCACGGGTGTCCGGAAAGTAGGGCATGGCGGCACGCTCGATCCGGCAGCGACGGGCGTGTTGGTGCTGTGCCTGGGACCGGCTACGCGCCTGAGCGAGTATCTGCTGGGGTCGCCCAAGACCTACGTGGCGCGGGTGCACTTCGGCGTCGCGACCAACACCTACGACGCAGAGGGCGAGATCGTCGCCCGTGACCCGCGCCCGGTCAGCCGCGAGCAGGTGGAAGCAGCGCTGGACGGTTTCCGCGGCGAGATCGCGCAGGTGCCGCCGCTCTACAGCGCCATCAAACGCGGCGGGCGCAAACTGTACGAACTGGCCCGCGCCGGGCAGACGGTCGAGCTTGCGCCGCGCCCGGTGACCATTCACCGGCTGGAGTTGCTGGCGTGGGAAGCGCCCGTTGCCACGCTGAAGGTGGTGTGCTCGGCGGGGACATACATCCGCAGCCTGGCGCACGACCTGGGGCAGGCGGTGGGCGTGGGGGCGCACCTGGCCGCGCTCGAACGCACGGTCAGCGGGCATTTCTGCGCCGAGGAGGCCGTCCCCTGGGAGCAGCTCGCCGCCGCCATGACGGATGGCACGTGGCGGGTATTTCTGCTGCCGCCCGATCTGGCGCTGGCCGAACAGCCGGCGGTGCACCTGGACGCGGCAGGACTGGACGATGTGCGTCATGGGCGCAGAGTGCCGGTCGCGGCGGAGATGGCAGGCGCGTCACTGGCGCGGGCCTACGACCCAGAGGGGCGTTTCGTAGCGGTGCTGGCCCGTCGCGGGGATTGGTGGCAACCGGTGAAGGTCTTTGCCAGGTGACGGCTGACGATCGTCAGAGACTGACAATCTTTGCACACGCCCGCGCGGCGGCTCATTCTGGACATATCGCCGCGACCGTGTAAAATCGTGCCCCAGTGTAGCGCGAAAAGTGAGCTGTTCTGGCGAGCAGCGCACGCCTCCTGCCGCTGTGCCCTGCGGGATGCAGCGGCGGAGATGACGTGCTGCTCCCCTTGTTTGTGAGGAGATTTTCGTATGCCGTATTCATGGCGGCTTTTCCGACCTCTGTTAGTCGTCGCAGCCCTGGCGACCGTCTTCTTTCCCCTGGTGACCCCTGTCTCTATGGCTCAGGACGAGCCTCCGCAGCCGGTGACCATTCAGGGCACACCCGAACTCGAAGAACTGGTCACGGCCATTCGCGACGCCTATGTGGCAGCTACGCCGGACGCGCAGGTCACCATTGATCCGGGCGCGGGCCTGCGCACGGCTTTTCAGGGGCTGTGTCAGGGCCAGGTGGATATCGTGATGTCCACCGAACCGATCAGCGATGCGCAGGTGCAGGTGTGCACCGGGCAGGGACAGACTTTCGTCGAAGTGGTGCTGGCCTATGAGGCCGTCGCCCTGCTGACCCCGCCCGCCGCGGAACTGACCTGCCTGGCTCAGCAGCCGCTGTTCGACGCCTGGCAGCTTGGCGCGCAGACCGATCTGACGTGGTCCGATCTTGGCTCCGAAACGCTCAGCACGCCGGTGTCCTTCTATGGGCCAGACGATCTGTCGCTGGCCTATCTGCTGTTCAAGAAACTGGTGCCCGCCGGTGCCCTGCGCGAAGACGTCGTCACGGCCACTGATCCGGCGGAGCTTGTCGCCAAAGTGCAGGAAGAGAATTCCAGCGCCTTTGCGTTCCTGTCGCTGGCTGACCTGTCCCAGGCCGATCCCGAAGGGGCGCTGACGCCGCTGCAGGTACAGGACGTGACGGGGGCGTGCGTCAGCCCGGCGCTGGAGACGCTGGAAGACCGCACCTATCCCCTGGCCCGCACCGACTATCTGTATATCAACGCGGCCAGCGCCGAGCGCCCCGAAGTGAAAGCCTTCGTCGAGTTCGCGTTGACCGCTGAGGATGGCGTCAAGACGCATGGGCCAGCACTGGGCTATGTGCTCGCCTCCGACTCCACCTACGAAACCGGCGTGGCCAATGTCAGCCAGGTCAAGGCGGGGCGCACCTTCTCGCGCCCGATCAGCCCGGTGCAGATTGCCTCGTCGGCGGAGGGCACGGTCAAGCTGGTCGGATCGTCGTTGCTCTACGATCTGACGCGCCTGATCAACCGCGAATTCACCACCCTGTTCGCTAACGCGAAGGTGGAGACTGCTTACGCTGGCAACACGGCGGGTTGGGCGGCGTTCTGCGCGGGCGAGGCGGACGTGTTGGTCGCTACCCGTCAGCCGACCGAAGAGGAACTGGCGCAATGCCAGGCCAACGGCGTGACGCCTTTCACGCTCGACCTGGGCTATCAGGCGCTGCTGATCGCGGTGCCCGCCGAGGCCGACTGGGTGGAATGCCTGGATAGCACGACCGCGGCGGCGTTGTTGCGCGCGGGCACCGACGAGACTCCCGCCGCGAGCACCTGGCGCGACGTGAATCCCGACTGGCCCGACCGCGACCTGTTGCTCGTCGCGCCGCCCCGCCAGACGGGCGAAACTGACTTCCTGGTCTCGCGGCTGATCGGCGATCTGTCGTTCGCGGTGCGCACGGATATGGTCGAGGACGACGATCCGCTCTACCGGGCGCAGGGCGTCGCCAACACGGACAACGGCCTGACCTACCTGTGGTGGACGGACTTCCAGGGCAGCACGGCGGACGTGAAGTTGCTGAGCGTGGATGCCGGGCAGGGCTGCGTGGCCCCGTCTGCCGAGACGTTCGCCGATGGCAGCTACCCGCTGACTTTCCCGGTGCGCTACTACGTGAATCAGGCCGCCTTCGACAACGCGCTGCTGCGCGCGTACCTGTGGCACTTCTTCGACGAGACCAGCATCGAGACCCTGGCCAGATATCCGTTCGCGGGCTTCGACTTCACGGCCTACGGTACGGACCTGCGCGAGGACGTGTACAACCTGCTGACGGCCTATGAGGAAGAAGCGGCGAGCGCCGCGCCCGAAGCGACCGCGACGGCAACGCCAACCGCCGAGCCAACGGTCACTGAGACGCCTGCCGCCGAAGGCGAGAATACCTCCGGCAACTGAACCGGGCAGTGGCAGGAAATCACAGGGACAGGAGAGATAGCCTGTCCCTGTATCTTTTCGCTACCCCCGCGCCGGGCGCACTTCTACAGCCAGCAACCCATCGAGCGCGCCGCCTGTCAGTGAAGCGAGATCGGCGCTGAAGGCATACGTCCAGCCGACGCGCAGCGGAATTCGCCAGTGCAGCCCGGCGAACGCTGCCCCGCCTGCATCCTGCCGCGTCACGGCGCTCAGCGCGGGCCAGAGTACAGCCTGTTCGATGTCGCGCACGTCGCCGTAATCGGGACAGGTCAGGTGATAGCGCTCCACCTGTTGCGCGTCTGCGGGCAGCAATTGCAGGTCAACACCCAGCGCCGTCCCATCGAAGAAAGTCGTGCCATCAATGGTGAACGCCAGCGGCTGCCCGCCGATCACCCGCGCATCGCATGGCGGGCTGAAGATGTCGGGCGAGAACGCGCCGGTCCCGCTCACCAGGCCGCTGCTCTCCACCAGCAGGTCGAGCGCTCCCGCGTAGCGCAGTTCTCCGGCCAGGCGGCTACCGCTGAGGGTCACATCTACCCGCAGGTACCAGCGCCCTTCGATGGGCGAAATATCGTAGATGGGGGTGGGCGGAGGCGTGGGCGTGGGCGGAGGGCCGGGCGTCACCACCCGCGTGATGATGGGCGGTATGGTCGGCGGAGGCGGTGTCGCTGTGGGAGCGGGCGCGTTGGCGCGACAGGCGCTCAGCAGCACGGCTGCGCTTAGAAGCCACACCATCGCCCCCTGTGATCGCGCTCTGTGCATCCCTGCGCTCCCTTCTGACCGGCCAGCCGATAGCGTCATTATACTCTGACCTGTGTTACAATACCGCCGCGCGATGCTAGCATGGCACACGAGGTACGGCATGGACGACGAATTCGAAGACCTGTTGGCTCAAATTCCGCCTCAGGAAGAGCTGCCGCCGGGTCACAAGAGCGGTTTTGTCGCGGTGATCGGGCGGCCCAACGTGGGCAAGTCTACCCTGATGAACGCCATCCTGGGGGAGAAGATCGCCATCGTCAGCCCCAAACCGCAGACGACCCGCCTGCGTCAACTGGGCATTCTCACCGAGCCGGACAAGCAGATCATCTTCGTAGACACGCCGGGCATTCACGATCCGCGCACGGCGCTGGGCAAATTCATGGTCGAGGTCGCCGTGGAGGCGCTGCGCGACGCGGACGTGATCCTGTTCGTGGTAGATGCCAGCGTCCCACCCACTGCCGAAGATCGGCGCATCGCCGGGCTGATCCACGAGGCCGAGCAGGTCACGCCGGTGCTGCTGGTGATCAACAAGATCGATCTGGCCGGGCAGGGCAGCGCTCGCGATGCCCGCATCGCTGAATTCCGCGAGCTGGTGCCCGATGCGGACTGGATCACCACGATCGCCACGCAGGGCGTCGGCCTGTCGGAACTGGTGCAGCGGCTGGTGGACAAGCTCCCTACTGGCCCGCGCTACTACCCCGAAGATCAGCTTTCCGACGTGGCCGTGCGCGACATCGTCGCCGAGATCATCCGCGAGAAAGCCCTGCTCAACCTGGACGAGGAAGTGCCGCACGGCATCGCCACGCAGGTCGAGGAGTTCAAGCGGCGCAGCGAGGACATGACCTACATCAGCGCCACCATCTACGTCGAGCGCGAGTCGCACAAGGGCATCCTGATCGGCAAGGGCGGGCGGATGCTCAAGACGATCAGTCAGCAGGCCCGCGAGGAGATCGAGCGCTTCATTGGCACGCGCGTCTACCTGGAGCTGTGGGTCAAAGTGCTGAAGAACTGGCGGCGCGACGAACACGCGCTGCGCCGGCTGGGGTACCGCCTGCCGCGCTCCAAGTAGCCTTCCCTGACGCAAAGGAAAACCCCGCCGAATCCTGGCGGGGTTCTTGTTGACAGACCTGATCTGCCTCAGCGCGGGCGTGGCAACGCTTCCAGGATGGCGCGCCCCTGGGCCACGTCCTGGTGCATCTGCGCGATCAGCGCCTCTACGCCGTTGAACTTCAGTTCCGGGCGGAGAAACGCCACCAGGTCGAAGATCAGATGTGCGCCGTAGATGTCGCGGTCGAAGTCGAGCAGGTAGGCTTCCACGGTCACCGTCTTGCCGTTGAAGGTGGGACGGTTGCCAATATTCGCCACGGCCATGAAAGTTTCGCCGTTCAGGTGCGCCCAGCCGGCGTAGACCCCTTTGCGCGGCAGAAACTGCTCTTCCCAAACGTCTATGTTCGCGGTCGGGAAGCCAAGCGTTCGACCGCGCCCGTCTCCGTGTATCACCGTGCCTTCCAACCGGTAGGGGCGGCCCAGGCGATGCGTGGCCGTGCTCACGTCCCCTTCGGCGAGCGCCGCGCGAATGGTGCTGCTGCTGATCACGGCTCCGCTTTCATCGTTGGTCACCAATTCCACTACCTCCACGGTGAAGTTCTTGCGTGCCCCTTCGGCCTGCAAGAAAGTCACATTGCCCTCGCGCTTATAGCCGAGCGCGAAGTCGGCTCCCACCCACAACTCGCGCAGGCGCAGATGAGTCAGCAGACGGTCCACAAAGTCTGCTGCCCGCATCTGCCGTACCTCGTCGTTGAAGGGGTGGGTCACGATCAGCTCTACGCCCAGCGCTCCCAACAGCGCGGCGCGCTGCTCCGGCGAGGTCAGGTAATAGCGCCCGCTGGCCCGTCCCAGCACTACGTCGGGGTGCGGGAAGAAGGTCAGCACCGCCGGTACGCAATGCTCCGCCCTGGCCTTGCTCACCAGGCGTTCCAGCAGATATTGATGACCACGGTGCACGCCGTCGAACATGCCGACGGCGAGAATGGTTGGCCCGTCGGGTCGGGCATCTTCCAGACGATAGACGTGCTGCATGGCGATCCTGCGCCAACCGGCGCTGTGTCTGCACTCCGCATTCAAACTTAGCAGAAACCATCTGCGCGGCCCACTCTCCGGCACATGGCAATAAGTCCGTACAGCCAGAGGGTGTGCCTGACAGGTCGGTCGCGACGTATGGCGACCGCAGGCAGTAGACTCCTCATGGGCCTGGCAGCAAAAGGGGTTGCCGGTCCCAGCGCCTACTATCATACTAAGTCGCATGGAATAGCACAGGGGCTATTTGCGCTGTCCTCTGGGCGTTCGGCGTCTGCGCGGTCTGCTTCCTGTGGCGAAGCGGGGAGACCTGGCTATGGGCGGATCAACACAAGTGACAATCCAGCGCCAGGCACTGCACCTGTGGTGGGGGCTGGTGCGGCTGGGGTTTCGCCTGCTGTACAACGAGCTGGCGTGGACATACGACGCCGTGAGCGCCATCGTCAGCCTGGGGCAGTGGGGCGACTGGCAGCGCGTCGCTCTGCGCCATGTGCAGGCGCCGGCGGGAGCGCGCGTCCTGGAACTGGCACATGGCACGGGACGGCTGGCCGTCGAACTGCGGCGGGCGGGGTACCGGCTGGGGGGCC
>DDBP01000026.1 GCA_002332795.1 Anaerolineales bacterium UBA2029
GTAAAGTTAAGTGTTCGAGAGACACTCAATGGCTGTCCGCCCTTGAACTGAAAGGCAGGCGGTGCGCCAGCAGCGCCGACAGGTCAAGCTGCAACAGTTGACGGGATTGCGTCGGGCGCGCCTCGACCGGCCTGAAGGGGAGGTGCATGGCGAACTCGCTGCCCACGTCCACCACGCTTTCCACCGACACATAGCCCCCGTGCACTTCGGTGAAGCTCTTGACCAGGCTCAGCCCCAGGCCGGTGCCGGTGACGTGTGCGTAGCGCGGGTCTTTGATGCGCACGAACGGCTCCCAGATGATGTCCAGCTTGTCCGGCGGGATGCCATAGCCGTTGTCGCGCACGCGCACCACGGCATATTCCCCTTCCACGCCCAACGACACCTCGATCCGCCCACCCTCCGGCGTGTACTTGACGGCGTTGGTGATCAGGTTCTCGATCGCCTGCAGGATGAGCACCGCGTGCCCCATCATGGTCGGGAGTTCGCTGGCGTTGCAGGTATAGATGAGCGTCTGATGGCGCTTGCGGGCTTCCTCTTCGTTGCGTTTGACAGCGCGCTCGACCAGCGTCGTCAGCTTGTAGGGCGTCATGGTGTCGTGCCCCAGCGACGAGGCCATTTCCAGGTCGGTCACGTCGCGCACCAGGGCTTCCATGCGTTCCAGGCTGCTGGTCAACATGCGTTTGAGCATCTGCCGCTGCTCCGGCGTGATGTCCGGCTCGTCGAGGAGCTGAACGGGGTTGTGCGCCAGCATCAGCAGGTTGCCCAGATCGTGGGTCAGCACGCGCGTCAGGTTGGCCTTCATGCGGTCAATGCGGCGCATCTCCGTCACGTCCTGGGCGACGGCGACGTACCCTTCCACCGCACCGTCGGGCGACTGAATGGTGGCAATCTGCAAGACATACTCTCCCGCGCGCCCCAGCGAGACTTCCACTGTGCGGTCGAGCGTGTCCACCAGCGAAGCCAGCGGCGGCGCGTCTTCCGGCAACAGGCTTTGCAGCACGTCCACCACGCGCTCGCCCTGAATGCTCTCGAACGACAGGCCCCAGCGCTCCAATACCCGTTTGGCTTCGCGGTTGGCCAGTTGGGCGCGCCCCTGCGCATCGCAGACGATCACCAGGGCGGGCGTGTGATTGAGCACCGCCTCCAGATGGCGCTGTTCCTGGCGCACCGCCGTGTGCAGTTGCGCTTTGGCGATGGCCGTCGCGGCCTGCGGAGCCAGCATCATCAGCACGTCCTGAATGTCCTGCAGGTCAACCAGGCCACGCCGTTCGCGCACGACCTGCAGCACGCCCAGCACCATACCGCGGTAGAGCAGCGGCACACCGAACCAGACCGAGTCGTGCGGCACCGCCTGATGCAGGGTGCCCGTGACCCCGCGCCAGTCGTGCGGGCCGGTGAGCACCTGCGGTCGTCCAGTGCTGGCAATGCGGCTGGCGTATTCCCCCCCGAAGTCAATCTGCCGCCCCACCAGGCTATCGGGCAGGTTGTAGACGGCGCTGACCACCAGACTGCGGTCGGGCTGCACCAGTTGCACCATGCCCGCCAGCCCGTCCACCAGGCGTACTGCTTCCTCGACGATGCGGGCCAGCACCGTTTCGATGGCGAGATCGTCGGCGATCAGCCGCGCCACCTGACTGACGGCGCGCTGCCGTTGCTCGGCGCTGTTCAGGCGCAGGTAAAGCTGAAAATTGCGCACCGCCGCCGCCACCTGCGCCGCAAACAGGCGGCCCAGTTGCAGATGCGCGCCGTTGAACTGTCCGGGCCGGTCGGAGAAGAAAGCGACGAACCCGATCAGGCGCTGCTCGACGACCATCGGCAGGCGCATATACGACCACGCCTCCGCCGCCGCCGCCTCGCGCACGCGAATGGCCGAGGGCAGCATATCCGGTAGCCGCTCGCGCAACAGCACTTCGTCCGAAAGATACGTCAGCCGCTCTTCGGGAGGCAGCGCCTGCAGATGCTCGCGGCAGACAAGGAGATATTCCGTGGGCACGCCCAGGTGCAGGGCGTCGGTCAGTTCGGAGTAGTCTTCATTGGTGAGCAGCACGGCGATATCGTCGGCATCTACCGCGGTGCGCCCGATCTCGCGCAGATCGCCCACGATATCCATCGTGTTGAGCGCACCGGAGATGGCGAAAGATGCCTGCAACAGCCCTTCCAGGTAGCGGGCGCGCGTGCGCAGGGCTGCATAATCACCGCCCGTGGTGTGGTGCGTAGCCCGCTCAGTCAGGTACTCGACGGTGGCCAGCAGGTCATCCGGAGAGACATCGGGCGTCACATAGCGATCCACTTCCGGATACGGCGGGGTCGTGGGCCACGTCGCCATCTCGTGATTGGCAATGAGGATTAGCCCGGCGTGCGTCCAGCGATGCCGGACTTCGCGCAACACTGCTCCGATGTCTACCCCCTGCAATGCCGCGTCCAGCACCAGGCAACAGGCCGCGCCCAGTTCGATGGCTCGCAGGGCGGCGCGCGGGGTCAGGACGTGCAGCACATCGGCTCTTTCGGCGATGCTATGCAGCAGCGGCGTCGGTGGACCAAGCCAGATCACCGCGCAGAGATCTCCGGCCCCCTCATTCAGCGGATCATCCATGAAGTCCGCCCTCGACAGAAGACTGTAGACGCACCCCTTCGCCCCCGCGAAGAGGATGCGTTTCCCACCCGTTTGTCCTCAGTATAGCATGAAGGCTTACAGCGCAAAACCGGTTTGGCCGCTCTTCACACCCTCGAAGCGTGAAAAATCTTTCGCTATTTCACAATAATACTTATAGCACAGGGCTAACAACCTGCGGATTTTACGCGGATTTTACGTCCTGGCCGCGCCATACGCGCCCATTGCCGCTATAATTGAGATGAACTGTGCACACAGTCTGGCCGAAGGGCCAGCGGGAGAAGCCTAGCGTGAACATTTACCGTCCTCAACCTCAGGCGAGCGTACTCGGCACGCGCGTAGACCTGCGCGCGGTGATGAAAGAAGTCTATCTGTGGATGACGCTGGGCCTGCTGACCAGCGGCATCGTGGCGACGCTGTTCGCCGTCACCGGCCTGACGGCGGCGATCTTCCCCGTGTTGATCGTCGCGCCCTTCGTGCAAATCGGGCTGGTGTGGTATCTCAGCGCGCGCATTCAGCGCCTGGAAGCGAGCCGCGCCACCAATCTGTTCCTGCTCTTTGCCGCCGTGATGGGTGTGTCGCTCTCCACCGTCTTCTACTGGGCCGACCTGACGGACATCTATCTGGCCCTGTTCGCCACCGGGGCCATGTTCGGCGCGATGAGCATCGTCGGCTACACCACGGAGATGGACCTGTCGCGGCTGGGCAGCCTGCTGTTCATGGCGCTGATCGGGCTGATCGTCGCTTCCATCGTCAACCTGTTCTGGGCCAGCGAGACGCTCTACTGGCTGGTGAGCTACGCCGGCGTGCTGATCTTCGTCGGCCTGACCGCCTACGACACGCAGTGGATCAAGCGCCAGGCCGAGACGCTGGAATTGCAGGGCGTCAACAGCGGCGCAGCGCTGGTGCGCCAGGTGGCGATCATCGGCGCGCTGAAGCTGTACCTGGACTTCATCAACCTGTTCCTGTACATCCTGCGCATCGTCAGCCGCGATCGCTAATCTCACCGCACAGTCGGCCATCACAGCCCTGGTGTTCGCCGGGGCTTTTTCGCTTGCCTGCCTGGCCAGCGGATTTCGTGCTACGATTGGGCGCGCTGACCGCATACCCTCCCTGGAGACTCCGCGATGAACAATGACGCCAAGGCCCTCACCCAAAAGCAGTTCGGCGCTCATGCCGAAGGCTACGTCACCTCGCCCACGCATCGCGCCGGCTACAGCCTGGAACGGTTGATCGAGCTGCTCGCGCCGCAGCCCGGTCAGCGCGCGCTCGACCTGGCGACCGGCGGCGGGCATACGGCGCTGGCGTTGGCGCGCGCCGGAACCTGGACGGTAGCCGGTGACCTGACGCAACCCATGTTGCACGCCGCCCGCGCTCATCTGCGCGAACAGGGGGCGGGCGACGTGCCCCTGGTGCGCCTGGACGCCGAGCAACTGCCCTTCGCGTCCGCTTCGTTCGACGTGATCACCTGCCGCATTGCGCCGCATCACTTCCCAGACGTGGCGCAGTTCGTGCGCGAATGCGCCCGCGTGGTGCGTCCAGGCGGCGTCGTGGGGATCGTGGATCAGCTTTCCCCCGCCGACCCGCGCGCCGCGCAGTACATCAACGCCTTCGAGCGCCTGCGCGACCCCAGTCACCTGTGGGCCTATAACCGCGCCGAATGGGAGGGGTTCTTCGTCGGGGCGGGCCTGACGATCCTGCACTACGAGGAATTCGCCAGGGAACAGGCGCTCGTCTCGTGGGCGGCGCTGATGGGCTGCGACGCGGACACGGTCACCCGGCTGCGGGCGATGTTGCTGCAGGCCCCTGCACCGGTCGCTGCCTGGCTGGAACCGCGCGACGTGCACACGCCCGACGCGCGCTTTCATATCCGCCAGTTTCTGCTGGTCGGGCGCAGGGAGGGCTAGCGGCTGCCTGGTTCGTGTTACAATGAGTCAGGGAGAGGAGAACCGATCATGTTAAAAAGGGTGCGGATAAAGAACTTCCGTGGCTTCACCGACCTGACCCTCGATGGCCTGGAGCGGGTGAATCTGCTGGCCGGTGCGAACGGCACAGGCAAGACAGCCATCCTGGAAGCGCTCTTCTTACACGTTGGGGCGCACAATCCTGAAATCGGGCTACGCATCAACATCTTCCGCGGCTTAACAGCTTTCAAGGCCGATCTCGACGATCTGTTTGCCCCCCTTTTCCACCGATATGCGTTCGAACCAGCCGTTGAAATTTCCAGTCATGATGAACAGGGAACTGAGCGTTCTCTGACCATTCGCCTGACCGAAAGCTCGCTGGCACCGGCGGGACCGTCGAATGGCAACGACCGCCCAGATTCCCTCTCAACGGCGCTCAGCCCACGCGAGGTGTACTTCGAGTACGAAGACAGTCAGGGGAAGCGCGCGGTTGCCAATGGCTGGCTGACCAATGAGGGGTTGCGCGTACAGGCAGGAAAACCCTGGGGCGGACAGGCCATCTTCCTGGCGACGCGCTATCACAGTCCTGCTGAGGATGCGCAGCGCTTCAGCGAACTGGCTGTACAAATGCGACAGCAACCCCTGGTGGAGTCACTGAAACTGGTTGAACCCCGTCTGTCCAGCCTCAGTGTGCAGGCAATGGGCAATATGGCCCTGGTGTACGGTGACATTGGTCTGGGGCGTTTGATCCCGATTGACTTGATGGGTCAGGGAACAAGCCGTTTGCTGTCCATCATGCTGGCCATTGTCAGTCAGCAGGCCAGCATGGTGCTCATAGACGAAATCGAGAACGGTCTGCACTACTCCGTCATGGCCCAGGTGTGGACAGCCATCGCCAAAGCAGCGCGGGCCGCAGATGTGCAGGTCTTCGCTACCACACATAGTTGGGAATGCCTGCGCGCCGCACATGAAGCCTTCAGCCAGGATGAACAATACGACTTCCGCCTGCACCGACTGGAGCGGGTAGACGGTGCTATTCGTGCCGTGACGCTGGATCAAGAAGCGCTTGATACGGCGCTCAAAGCTGGCCTGGAGGTGCGCTGATGGCGCAACCAGGCATGTTGCCCGAACCCATTGTCCAGCCCAAGGTGATTGTAGTCGAGGGCCCCGACGATCGGCGCTTCTTGGGAGCACTTTTCCGGCACTTAGGGCTGGAGACGGGGTTCCAAATCATCGAAGCTCATGGCAAAGACAAGCTGGGGCCGCTCTTGCGCACGTTGCCTCTGGCAAGCGGTTTCGCTCAGGTTGAGACACTGGCCGTGTTCCGCGATGCCGACGACGACCCGCACGCAGCCTTTCAATCACTGTGCAATAGTCTGCGCCATGCCGGGTTGGGCGCTCCGTTTCGACCGGCTCTGGTCGTGCCGGGCAAGCCCTCAGTGGGCATCTTTGTCTGGCCCGACTGCAAGACGGCAGGCACGCTCGAAACGCTATGCTTGACGGCGATTTCCGGCGAGCCGGTCATGGACTGCGTGGAGGAATATATACACTGTGTGCAGAAAACCCAGGGCACCCTGCCACAACCTGCTGACAAGGCCCGGCTGCATGCTTTCCTGGCCTCATGCAACAAGCCCGGCCTGCGACTGGGAGAAGCTGCCGAAGCGGGCTATTTGCCCTGGAATAGTTCCATCTTCGAGCCTCTGAAGCAGTTCTTGCGCGCCCTGTAGCTCTATGTCTCTGCTGCAACCTCTTCCAGCAACTGCGCCGCGCGGGATGGCCCGCCCAGCGCCGCGAACTCCTCCGCCAGGGCGCGCACGCGCTCCAGCACCCACTCCGTCGAGATGATCGCCCGCACCGCCGTCTCCAGTTGACCACACCGGGCGTCCAGCGGCGTCAGCTCCAGGCCGACCTTGGCCTGCCGCGCTCGCCGTGCCTGCCCACGCTGATCGGCGGCATGAGGCACGATCACCTGGGGGATGGCGTGCACAATCGCCGCGTGCGTGGTGCCCATGCCGCCGTGATGCACGATCACGTGCAGGCGCGGCAGCACCTGATCGTAGTCCACCCAGTTGAGCAGGCGCGTGCCACCCGGCAAAGCCGCCTTCAGGCGCTCTTTGGCGGCAGGAGTGATCGGGCCGGGGCCGATCACCACAATGGGGATCATACCTGCCGCTGCGACGGCCTGCGCACCCTGAGCGAAGAAGGCGAGATCGCCGGTGAAAGTGCTGCCCAGCGTGACCATCCCCAGCGGCTGATCGGCGGGGATGTCGGTCAGCCATCCGGGCGGGTCGCCGCGCGGCGGGGTGACGCGCCCGCCCACGAATTCGGTCTGCGGCAGGATCGCTTCGCCCTGATGCCAGGTGGCGCTGAAGTAGCTGATATGCAGCAGAGGGCTTTGCACGCTGGGGGCCGGACCGTGACAGAAGTTGACGCCCTGCAGGCCGAACTGCGCGCACAGCCCGTCGAGCCGTTCCTTCGCTTCGGCCCCAAGCTGACGCTGAATGTAGAGCATCTGATCTTCGTCCAGGGGCGGGCCGGACGCCCACCCGCCGACGACCAGCGGCACATCGAGCAGCTCTGCAGCCAGCGCCGCCGCCGCCAGAAACGGATCGGTCACCATCACGTCGGGCGGACCGCTGCGCTCGGCCAGGTCGCACAATGCCCTGGTACCCTGGGCCACCAGGTCGGCGCTGAGCCAGGTATCGAGCGCGCGCCGGTAACGCAGCGTGACCATGTGCTCGTTGACGAACTGCGCCATGGTGGGCAGGGGCGGCGGAGGCCAGCGCCAGCCCGTATGCGGGACAGGGGCAAAGGGCACCCCCGCCTGAGTCACCAGCCCGCCGATGCGCTCCTCCGACACCCACAGCACGTCGTGACCGGCGTCGCACAGGGCCTGTGCCGTCTTCAGCAGGCCGCCCCAGTCCAGGTGACCCGGCAACGGCGCGGACGTGAACCAGAAGCGGGCCATCGCTATGCCTGCCGGTACTGGATCAGCTCAATCGAGTTGCCGTCCGGGTCGCTGATGCCGCCCACGATGGCCTCGTCGGTGACGTGAATCTCGCCCAGCTTCTGCCCGCCCGCCGTGATGGCACGGGCGATAGTCTGTCGCACGTCTTCTACCACGATGCGCAGTTGCTGACGGTTCTTTTCCGCCTCGATCTGCGTAATGCTGTTGGGGCAGAAGAACAGTTCCAGTTGACCCAACCGCCCCACGTGGAAGTCGAACTCACTGTGCGGGTCGGCCAGCATCAGGCCAGCCCCGAACACGGTGTTGTAGAAGTGCACCATGGCGGGCATATTGTTGACGGCCACCGTGATGCGATCGATGTACACTCTCATGCTGACATCTTTCCTCAAGGCTACCGGCTGCCGCGCCCGCGCCATCAGATGACCGGGACAGACGGCAGTGCTACAATCGAACCCAGCCCGGCCACATAGAAAGGAGTGGCATATGAGCGCCATGCAGCGATGGGAATACTGCGAACTACGCCAGGAGATCACGCAGGGCGTGATGCACCGTCAATACATTCTATTCTACCGGGTGGGCCAGCCCAGTGAAGAGGTGAGTTTTGTGCACCGCGATAGCGCCATCGCTCAGCTTGGCCTGGAAGGCTGGGAGATGGTCGGCACGGTCGGCTCCTTCGCCCAGGATAGCACCGGCTTCCGCGTCTTCTTCAAGCGCCCGCTGACGACAGGACGCTGAGTGGCCGGTCAACGTCGGCGAGTGCTGGCGTTGCGACGCCGCCGTCGCCCGAACAGGATGCGCCAGAACAGCCCCAGGAACTTCTCCAGCAGCGGGATTTCCGCCACCACGCCCAGCACAGCCAGCACCGTCCCCGCAACGCTGGACTGCGGGACGGTCAACAGACCGAACACATAGGCCGCCTCTACCTGCAACGCCTGTCCCCAGATGGGCACGTTCGTGGGGCCGGGCGGCTGACCAGGCTTGGGCTGCCAGCTTATGGACAGTCCCAGCGAAATGACCGCCTTCCCGGCGCGATCGGCGGTGAGCATCCAGCGCCACTCGGCTTCCCCGCCGCGCTGCAACGGCTGCACTGCCGGGCTGACCGCCTCGATCCTGAAGTCCGGTGCGACGATGGACGCGGTGACGAAAGGATCGTGTGTGGCGTAGCGATCGGTCAGCAGGATGGGCGTGGCCATCACCTCGTTGTCGGCGATCTCCGCCACAGGCTGCAAGGCCCCGCTGTCGAGCATCTTCAAGGTGATGCGCACCAGCCCCGCCCGTCCCACCTGGAACTGCGCGGGCCACTCCAGCTCGACCACGCGCTGCTCGTAACCGACGGCGGTTCCTTCCATACCGCCGGTTCCTTCAGACGCGGGCGCACCGGCCACCTGCGGCGCAGCAGCAACCGTCACCCCCGTGACGCTATCCAGCATGACATCGGTGGTCAGCGGAACGCCGCCCTGCGCCGCGCTGGTCGCCACGTCCCCTGTGACACGCGCCCCCTCCGTCTGCTCGCCAACTTCGGCCTGCGACAGGTCGGAGAGCACCGCGCCGCCGAATTGCGGGCGGACGGGCACGGACATGGGGCCGGAGGTGGTATCCGTGATGGCGCTCAGTTCGGGGCCAACACCTCCCACGGTCTGCGCGGCGATCTCAGCCTGTGTATACAAGACGCCGCCCGTGACGCGCGCTTCGGTCGGCAGGGGGCCGTGCGCCACCCACAGCACCGTGAACGCCGCAACCAGCAGGACGAAACCGACCAGGACCGAGAGGAGTTTGCGCAACATGGTTCACCTGCCCCTTCTGCCATCCACCCGCGCCGCACGGGCTACGGCATCGCGTTTTCGTTCAAGGAGGAACACAGGGCCTGCCAGTAGACCGCGTAGACGCCCTCGTGCTCCGTGCCCCGGTCTTGGGGAGACTCGCCCGCCAACACCGCCAGCGCGTCGTCTACCCAGCGCACCAGTTCCCCGGCGTCGGCGCGCTCAGCAGCGGCCCGCAGATCGCGCAGTTCTCCGGCGATGGCGTCGGCCTGATCGGGCAACACGGTGCGCGCAGCGACTACGGCTTCCACCACCGCGCCGAGCAACTCGTCCAGCGTGTCCGTGTCGGCTTCGGCTTCCGGATCGATCAGTGTGCCGGTGCGCAGGCTGGTGATCAGTGCCTGCCAGGCCCGATCGTAAGGCGTGCCGGTGGGCAGCGTGTCGTCGGGTGAGCCGAGCAAAGTCACCACCGCCGCCACGAACAGTTGCTCGTCCTCGAGCTGCTCCTGGCGGGCCTGATCGAGCAACTCCAGCAGATGTGCCTGCCACTCCGGCATCAGGTCGGGACGCGCCAGCAACACCACCACCGTATTGGTGACGATCTGCCGCACCTGATCGGGCGTCAACGCCTGAGTCATGACCGGCTACCCCCAGGGCCGTACCTGTGTCCGCCAGATCATAGCGCAAACGGGGCCAACAGACAGGGCAGGATTTGCGATCAGGACAGGCCAAGACGCGCGGAGTTCAGCCCTTCCACGGCTCCATCTCCGCCCAGTTGGGGCCGACGCTGGCCTCGGCCACCAGCGGCGCGTCCAGCGTGAAGGCGGATTCCATCACCTCGACCACCAGCGGGACGACGCGCGGCAGTTCGTCCTGTGGCACCTCCAGCACCAGTTCGTCGTGCACCTGCAGGATCATGCGCGAGCGGTAACCGCCCTCGCGCAGCGCCCGCGACAGGTTGATCATGGCGATCTTGATGATGTCCGCCGCCGTGCCCTGAATGGGCATGTTGACCGCCTCGCGCTCGGCCCGTTGCCGCGCCTGCACGCCGACCTTGCGCCCCAGCTTCTCGTCGAGTTCGGGGAAGTAGCGGCGGCGGCCCAGCAACGTCTCGACATAGCCCAGGCGGGCGGCGCGCGCCCGCGCTTCGTCCAGGTAGGCACGCACGCCAGGGAAGCGAGCGAAGTAGGCGGCGATGAAGTCTTCGGCTTCGGCCAGGGTCAGGTTGCTGTCGCGGGCCAGGCGGTACGCGCCCATGCCGTACATCAGCCCGAAGTTGACCGCCTTGGCGAAACGGCGCTGCTCGTAGGTCACCTGCTCCAGGGGAATGCCGTAGACGGCGGCTGCCGTCGCGCGGTGAATGTCCACCCCCTGGTGGAACGCCTCCAGCAACGCCGGGTCTTTGCTGTAGTGGGCCAGGATACGCAGTTCGACCTGACTGTAGTCCACCGAAAGCAACTGATGCCCCGCCGGAGCGATGAACGCCTGCCGCACGCGCCGCCCTTCTTCGGTGCGTACCGGGATATTCTGCAGGTTAGGATCGCTGGACGACAGTCGCCCGGTGACCGTGCCCGTCTGATTGAAATTGGTGTGTACGCGCCCCGTCTCCGGGTTGACCAGGGCAGGCAGCGCGTCCACGTAGGTACTTTTCAGCTTGCTCAGTTCGCGCCACTGCAGGATCACCTCGACGATGGGGTGCAGCCCGCGCAACGCTTCCAGCGTGCCCGCCTCGGTGGTGAAGCCGTGCGTGGTCTTGCGCAGACCGGCGGTGGGCAGGCGCAGCTTGTCGAAGAGCACCTCGTTGATCTGCCGCGGACTGCCCAGGTTGAACTTGCCGTAGCCGCCGCTGAGATCGTAGGCCTGCTGCTCCAGGGCGCTGAGCCGCTCGCCCAGGTCGGCGCTGAGCGCCCGCAGATAGTCTACATCCAGCAGCACACCGGCCATCTCCATATCGGCCAGCACCGGGATCAGGGGCATCTCGATCTCGGTGAAGAGCTTCCAGCCCTGCCGTTCTTCCAGTTCCGGGCGCAGCACGCCCATCAGGCGCAGCGTCATGGCGGCATCGGCGGCGGCGTAGGCCGCGGCCTTCTCGACCGGCACGCGATCCATGGTGATCTGATCGCGACCGGAGCCGATCAGGTCCTCGATGGGGGTCATGTGTACGCCGGTGCGCACCCAGGCCAGCGCTTTCAGACCCAGGTTGCGGCTGGAGGGATCGCTGAGCCACTCGGCGACCATGGTATCGAAGGTGATGGGCGACACGTCCACCCCATAGCGCCGCAGCACCACCAGGTCGTATTTGGCGTTGTGCCCCACCTTGGCGATCTGCGCGCCCGTGAGGGCCGGGCGTAGCGCATCCAACACCTGTTCCAGCGGCAGTTGACGCGGGGTGTGCTCGTCCAGCAGGTCGGGCTGAGCACTGCGGTCGGCGGGGGCATTGGGCGCGATATGCCCGACAGGGAGGTAGTAGCCGCGCGCCTCTTCCAGCGCCAGGGCGATTCCCACCAGGCGCGCGCGCATCTGATCGGTGGAGGTCGTCTCCACGTCGAAGGCCAGCCTAGATACATCCTTCAGCCGCTCGGCCAGGCGGGCGAGCGCTTCTGGCGTGTCTATCACCTGGTAGTCCACCACGTCCTGGCGCGTTGCGGCGACCTGTTGCTGCATGTCGAACATGGAAAGCTGCTGATGCACTTCCTGCGGGCGCGGCAGGCGGTCGATCAGGCTGCGAAACTCCAGCGTCCGGAACAGGCGCTCCACGTCCTCGTAACGGTAGTCCTGGGCGACGCAGGCTTTCAGATCGAGCTTCACCGGCACGTCGCGCCGAATCTGCGCCAGTTCGCGCGAGAGCAGGGCGTTGTCGCGTTCGGCGGCGAGTTTCTCGCGCAGCGCCCCCTTGATCTCGTCCAGATGTTCATAGACGCCTGTCACGCTGCCATACTCGCTGATCAGTTTGGAAGCCGTCTTCTCGCCCACCCCCTTGACGCCGGGGATGTTGTCCGACGGATCGCCCATCAGCCCCTTCAGTTCGACCAGTTGCGCCGGTTCCAGGCCATATTCAGCGCGGAAGCGGGCCACGTCCCACACTTCGGGGCCGTTGCCCTGACGCTTGGCCGGTAGCTGCACGGTGGTGTGATCGCTGAGCAGTTGCAGCATGTCGCGATCGCCGGTGATGATGCGCACATCCACGCCCTGCGCCTCCGCCTGCGGCGCAATGGAGCCGATCACGTCGTCGGCCTCATAGCCGTCCAGTTCCAGGATGGGGATGTTGAAGGCGGTGACCAGCTCGCGGATGCGGTCGAGCTGTATGCGCAGATCGTCGGGCATCTTGTCGCGCGTGCCTTTGTAGTCCGGGTAGCGTTCGCCCCGCCCCGATAGCCCCTGATCGAAGGTGACGGCCAGATAGTCGGGCCGCTCCTCCAGGATGTCAAGCAGGGTGCGGGCGAAGCCATAGACGGCGTTGGTCGGCTCGCCCGTCTTGGTCTGGAAGCCCTGCACCGGCAGGGCGAAGAACATGCGATAGGCCAGCGCATGGCCGTCAATCAGCACCAGGGTTGGGCGGGACATGGCGCGCTCCTGTGACGGGCACTGTTTGAACAGATGTGCGTAGTATACCACGCGCGGGGCAGCGTGGGGCAAGGCGGCAATGCGTACGGGTGTATTCGAGTCTTGGGGCGATAGTCTTGAACCGCCTGGATACGTGTGAACTTAAAAAACTTTGCGCATCCCGCGGGTTTACCTCACCCCCAGCCTCGCTGCGCTCGGCTTGACCCCTCTCCAGCCTAGACTGGAGAGGGGGCCACGAGGCGCGCCAGCGCCGAGTGGGGGTGAGGTAAAGTTAAGGACAGTCTCCCGTTCGAGACGCGCTCAA
>DDBP01000133.1 GCA_002332795.1 Anaerolineales bacterium UBA2029
GGCCTATGGGTGGTGAAACCAAATCATATTATAGGACTTTTCAGGTCATTTTTGCCCCGATTTGCTTTTCAGGCCCTTCTGCGGGCCTTCTGCGAAGCGCTCCAGGATCACTGTACGACACAACGGGCATTTTGACAAGTAGCTTTTTCGCAAGTCCCTGGTTGCGCCAAAACAGGGGAGAGTTGCGACAGCGCTAGACATCGTTGCAGAAGCGGCGGAATTCGCAATCGGTGCAGCGTTGTCGCCATTCTGTCGGGTCCGGCATTGTCTCGTGTTCGGCAATGGCACGCATGGTTTCCACAGTGGACTGCACTTGCTGGCGCAAGGTGCGGCTGATCGGTACCTCGTTGGCTTTGCGGGTAGGGATCAGGTAGATGATTCCACGCCGGACTTGCGTCTGATAGGCTTCTTCCAGCATCATGGCATAGGCGGCTAGCTGAATTTTGTAGTGCTGGCCAATTCGCTGCGCCATTTTGTAATCCACAGGGATGATCTCCGAGGGTGTCTGCACCACTTCGTCAATCTGCCCAGACAGCCCCAGGGTGCTGGACTGCACCCATACGTCGAAGCGGCGCTCACCGTCTGGCAGGCCATACCAGCGGGACGAGCGCCGACTGGCCCGTTGGCGCTCGTCCGCATGGGCCTGGACGCCGTCCTGCATCTTGTAGGTGACCGGACGCACGTCGGGCAGGCAGGTCTGATAGAACAGGATGCGCGGACAGTACATGTACTGCTTGAGATCGGTCACGGTGAACAGCCAACGGTTTTCGTCAAGCATGGCTGACCTCGATGCGATTCTTCCAGTCTTTCTCGCAGATGGGCACCAGGGTGATGGTGCCCTCTGTGTCGCCCAACAGGCGGCGCACTTTGGCCATCAGTTCTTGCTGATGGTTGCGGCTCAGTTCGCCGACAAAGGCGCTGAACTGAATGCGATCCAACCCGTAGTCCAGGCAGGCGTCGGCCACTTTGCTGCGCACACGGTCGTTGACGATGTCGTAGACGACCAGCACCGGCGACATCACCAGCTTGCCTTGAAGGCCTCGTAGGCTGCGCGCTCCCCGCGCAGAAAGGCGGCCAGGTGCCGCGCCTGCGACTGAATGACAAAGCGCAGCGGGTAGCGCTTGCCCTCGTAACGCACGGTCGCTTCCAAGTGTTCCAGCACTTTCTCGGCCAGGGTACGGCGCGTCTCGCTGGCGAGCAGGCCCTTGTCGTCTTGCTCCACTTTGAAGTCGCGGTTGGCCAGCCCGAACACCAGCCGGTCTATCGCCACCTGCCGGAATTCCTCGATCAGGTCGAGTACCAGACTGGGTTTGCCGGGGCGGTCGGCGTGCAGAAAGCCCGCGTATGGGTCAAGACCGGCCAGCACGACGGCCTGCTCGATGCGGCTGTAGAGGATGCCATAGCCGTAGTTGAGCAGGCTGTTGAGCGGGTCGGTTGCGCCGCGTCCCTGCCGCCCTGGCCAGCCATACTGTTCTGGCAGGATGGCTCCCACCGCCGACCAGTAGCGCCGCGCTGCTTCTCCTTCGGCGGCCAGGATACGCTCGCGCAGCTCGTCCACAGGCTGGTCGCGCGGCAGGCGGTCCAGATCGGCAATGCAATCCAGCACTTCTCCCGCACAGAGCTGTAACTCATCGTGTTGGGCGGGCTGTGTGTCTTTGCGCGTCTTGGCCAGGTACTTGAGCGTCGCGGCCTGGTTGCGAATCTTGCCTTCGGCGATGGCCAGCGCCAGGGCCGTGCCCCGGCTATCTTGATAGGCCAGCAGTTGTGCCCGGCGGGTGAGGACGGTGCCCGTCAGACCGGCGGCGTACAGGCTGGCGTAGCAACGGCCCAGGCTGTCCAGGAAGAACACGGGGATACCCCGCTCGGCGCAGGCTTCCAGGGCATCGGCGGAGATGCTGACGCCGCGGCTGGTCACCAGCACCGTTTTCAGATGCAGCAGAGGGGCCTGTTGCAGGGTTTCGTCGCCCTGAGTGATCTTCAGTCGCTCGCTGTATTTGCCGATATGGGTGCCGAAAGTGTCGGCAATCAGATGTTCGACGATAGGCATAGGCTATTTCCTCTTCTCAGCCGCCAGAGGGCCGCTCCAGTTCGTACCAGCCATTGCCCTTCACCGCATTCTTGCCCACGTGCAGGCTGCTTCCCCACAGCAGCCAGGGCCGGAAGGGGGTCAGGTCGCCTTCGACGACCGCCTCGCCCACGAAGCCGCTCACCGCGTTGACGCTGTTGGTGCGCCGCGAGCCGCTCTTGATGCGCACCCAGCGGGTATGATGTTCCGCCAGTCGCACTCCCCGCGCCGCCTGAGTCAGAGACAGGTAGCGTTCCTGCCACTCGGCACGTGGGGCAGGCTCGGCGGTGTAGTGCTCTTCGAGCGCCTGACAGCGTTCCAGCAGACGGGCCATGAGCACGTCGAAGTGCGGGCGGTCGGCATGGCCGCCCTGGTAGGTCAGCTCGGTGGGCGTCAGGAAGCGCAGGCGGAGCGAGTCTGCGGGGAGTTGCTGTGCGGCCTCTTGCACCAGCGCTGCCGTGATCGGCAGGTCGGGCAGGGCGACGACGCGCTGCCCCTGCAACAGATCGTGCGTTTCGCCCGTGAGGGGGTTGACGGCCTGGATGCGCTCGACGGTGAACTGCCCCCGCCCATAGCCCAGGCCCAGTTGCCCCAGCCGATAGAAGGCTTGACAGAGATAGGGGAAGGAGTCCACCGCCTCGCCGAAGAGATTGACGCCCACGACGAAAGTCTCACCGCTCTGGAAGATACAGTCCTGGCCGGGAGAAGCCGGTAGGGGCGGGCGCACTGCGAAGGGACGCGGGGGGGTGACCCCCCGCGCGCTCTCCGCCGTCTCCAGGGCGACCAGGCGACACATCGGGCAGTGCCGCGCGTGATCGGGATCGCCCTGGACTTTGGGGGCAGCGCAGGCGAACTCGCGCAGCGCCGCCCACACCCCACCCCGAATCTGTGCGCCGGCCTGCGGCCCCAGGTGCACCAGTGTCTGCGCCCGGAGCGTGAACAGCAGGTGATGGACGACCAGATTCATGGCGTCTCCCCCACAAGCTCATACAGACTGTACCCGCGACTGCTGGCGACCAGGCGGTAGGGCAGCGCCACGTGATGCAGCACGCGGTGCTTGCCCAGCGTGATCTTTTCCGGGCTGTAGATGTTGGCGCGGGCGAAAGACAGTTCCTCGCCGACATCATCCAGTTGCATCAGCACCGCGCCCAGCGCG
>DDBP01000204.1 GCA_002332795.1 Anaerolineales bacterium UBA2029
AGGGGCCTCGGTCGCCGGGCCGTTGGCGGGCGCTGCTTCTTTGGGCTTCAGCCCGATCAGCCGCCCAACGTTGATGTTGAGATGCCCTGTCAGCCCATATTGCCCGATGCCAATCAGGTTGGAGGCGATGAAGTAGATTGACAGTCCCGAAGCAAACGAGAGCGAGAAAAAGCCAAACATCAGCGGCATGATCAACATCATCTGCCGGCTGATCTGCGCCGTCTGGTCGGCCTGGCGGTCGCCCGTGCCGCCGGAAGGCGTGGCGGGCATCAGCAGTTTCTGTTGCAGCCAGGTAGTAACGACGACCAGCACTGGCAACACATAGAGGGGGTCGGGCACAGCCAGGTTGAGCCACAGGAATTTGTTGCTCAGCGGCACCTGCGACGACAGCGCGGGCACCCACAACCGGTTGGCCAGGTCGAGCAATTGCGTGGGAGTAGCGGCCAGCGTGGCGACGATGGCACGGTAGAGCGCCAGCATGATCGGCAGTTGAATGAGCAGCGGCAGGCAACCGGCCAGCGGATTCACGCCGTGCTTGCGGTAGAGTTCCCACTGCTCCTGGGCCAGCCGCTCGCGGTCGTTCTTGTACTTCTCCTGCAGCTTCTTCAGTTCTGGCTGCAATTCCTGCATCGCCTTGGTGGAGCGCTGCTGTTTGATGGTCAGCGGGTAGGTGGCCAGGCGGATCAGAATGGTGAAGACCACGATGGCCAGCACCACGTTCCCGCCCAGAATCTGGTACAGGAACAGCAGAATGGTGATGAAGGGGTTGATGATGATATCGAGCATGAAGCTGTGCCTTTGTCTCGCGCCGTGCCAGCGCCGGGTCTAGTCGGAATACGTCCAGGCTTCTTCGCCGGTCTCGGCGTTCAGGGCGACGACCAGCCGATCTTTGTTCATAGTACTGGTGATGACCAGGTCAGGCGCATCGTCGTCCGCGCCGGGTACGAAGACCAGGTCGGCCAGCACTTCGCCCTTCACATCCTTATCCCAGCTCAGTGCGCCATCCTCTTTGTTCACCGCATAGAGATGATGGTCCTTGGAGGCCACGATCACCAGCCCATCGGTGAGGATGGGCGTGGCGCGGATGCCGTCTTCGGCCAACGGCTGCTTCCACACCTGCACGAAGGTCCCGTCTGCGCCCAGGCGTACTGCGTACAGCGCGCCGGACAGGTCACCGAAATAGAGCACGCCGCTGTCTACGTCGAAAGCCGGGCTACCCCACAGCCAGCCGTCCGCCTCGAAGCGATCCACAATCGCCCCATCCTTCAGGCTGACAGCCACCAGTTCGGATGCAAACGTGCCCACGTAGAGCACCTGACGCTCCGCGTCATAGACTGGCGTGCCGGGCGCTGCGCCGCCCACATTCCTGCGCCATAGCTCTTTGCCCGTCTCGGCGTTCAGGGCATACAGATGATGATCCAGCGAGACGACATAGACCACCGGTCCTGTGCGATCGTCGGACGGGTCTTCGGGCAGGTAGAGCGGGCGCGACCAGACCCCATGACCGGTGCGGAACGTCCACACCTCCGCCCCGCTCTGCCGCGAGACCGCCACCACGTTGCGGCTGCCCAGGCCGAAGTATACCTTGTCCGAGTCTACCGCAACGCTGCCGATGACGCGATCTTTCGGGGTGATTTCCAGGGGGCCGAGGATCGCCTGTTTGCCGGGCGTATAGCGCCACAGGACCGTGCCGTCGCGGTTGATGGCGTGCAGGCGTCCGCTGTAGTCGCCTACGTAGATCACCCCGTCGGCTATGGCAGGCTGCGCATAGAAAGCCGCGTCGCCATTCTTGTATTCCCACAGGACAGCCCCGCTGCTCGGGTTGAGGGCCACCACATGTTTGCCATTGGCGACATAGATCGCGCTGGCCTGGGAATCGGTGGCCAGACCCGCCCAGCTTTCGCTGGTGGGGCCGCCACAGGCCGCCAGAGCCAGCGTGACCAGCAACAACACGCCCAGCATCAGGGCCGAGGGTCGAGAGAGGGAGACATACGACGTATTCAAGGGAACTCCTTGGGAATACTCAGCCAGCCGCGTCCGGCTCAGGGCACGGGATCGTAACCGCCCGGACTGAACGGATGGCAGCGCCCGATGCGCTTCAGGCCCAGCCAACTGCCCTTCAGCAGGCCATACCGGGCGATGGCTTCGTAGGTGTAGTGCGAGCAACTGGGATCGTAGCGGCAGCTTGGCGGCAGAAGGCGCGAGAAGGTGAGCTGATAGAGCCGGATGAGGGCCAGTCCTACGTATTTCATGACGGCTAATCCTCTGCTGACGACTGCCACAGCCCCGCGCTCTGCAACAGGGTATGCACCGTCTGGCGCACCACCTGGAAAGGCTGCCCGACGATGGCCGGGCGCGCGATGAAGGCGATGTCGTAGCCCTGCCGCAGGTGCGCGTGCGCCTCGCGCACAATCTCGCGCAGAATGCGCCGGATGTAGTTGCGCACTACCGCCTTGCCCAGGCTCTTGCCGGTGACAAACCCGTAGCGATTGTGGGGCAACTCGTTCGGCGTGACGCTCACAATCACATAGGGATGCCGCCAGGTGCGCCCTTGCTGGCGCAAACGGGCGAAGTCCTGCTTCCGGCGCAGGCGCAGATGGCGCTGCATGGATGGGCAGGCTAATGCGCTTTCCAGTTGATGCGCTTGACGTGATTGTTCATCTTGGGCGTCAACACGTGACGGCCTTTAGCGCGGCGCGCCTTCAGCACCTGGCGTCCGTCCTTGGTGCGCATGCGCTGACGGAAGCCGTGTACACGTAGCCGCCGACGAATCTTGGGTTGGTAGGTACGCTTGGGCATGGATGACCTCTTTCAAAAAACGCGCTTGAGGCGCGCTTTCCAACCGTCAACACTCGCGTAAAAGCCGCAGCAGGGCTGCAGCGTGCGAAGGGCAAGTATAGCGCATGGGCAGAGGCCGGTCAAGCGCGAACCGTCGCGGTAATTGTGCCAGTAACACCCTGGCCGGAGGATGCGCTCCGCGACGCAGTCGCGAGGGGGAGGGGATTGAGGGGTGAGGGCAGATACCGCGCGAAAGTTAGTTGCCCGCGTTCTGGGCGACCAGCGCGACCGGTTCCGCCACCACCACCAACCGCCCCAGATACGTCCGGGCCTGTGTATCCCAGTCGGTGCAGGTGATCAGCGTGACGCGCGGGACGCCATCCTGCGCCAGCCACGACAGGTCATAGGGGTCTACCCGTTCGATGCGGGTGACGCGGTAACGCTCCTCGCGCGAGCCGTCGCGCAGCACCACCAGGTCGCCCAGGTGCGCTTCGAAGAGATAGGCGAACGGGCCGGGTGCGCCGGTGTAGCTTTCCACATGTCCGGCCAGCACGATATTGCCGCCGGGATCGCCCAGCCAGGCTGTGCCCACCAGGTGCCCCACCGAGTCTCCCAGATGACGGGTTTCCCAGGTGCCTTGCACCCGCCCGGCAGGGATGATCGGCGCGCTGACCTCCGCGGCGGGGAAGCTGATCAGGCGCGGCGGGATGGAGGTGTCGGGCGTGGGAGTGGGTAGAACATCGTCGCGGCGCAACCCCTGCGGGGGCGGGGTGCGCATCGGCGTAGCGGCAGAGGGGGCTTTCGCCGGAAGCATGGCCGTGCTCAGCCGCCAGACGGCGAAGACGAGCACAAGCATCTCCACGCTGAGCATGGCGCAACCCAGCGGTGTCAGGCGCAGACGGCGCTTCCGTGGCGAACCGATCACACATGCCCCCCGGCGATTAGCGTACGTACAGCTTAGCGCGCGGCCAGGGGAAATGCAAGCAGAGCGCACCACGGGGTGCGTGCAAAATGTGTCAGGCAGTTTTGCCGCGCTCCGCTTTACCTCAGCCCCACTCGGCGCTGACGCGCCTCGTGGCCCCCGGCCTGAGTTATCAGTCTTTAGTTCTCAGTTCTCAGCCTTCAGTCGTCAGTT
>DDBP01000417.1 GCA_002332795.1 Anaerolineales bacterium UBA2029
CGTATCTGGCCCTCACCCCTCCATCCCCTCTCCCTGGCGACTGCGTCGCGGGGCGAGGGGAAGTCGCCCTTTCGCCCGCCGCGCGGTAGGGGGATGAGGGCAAAAAGTGCATAACACGCTCTAGGTGGCGAGCGCAAACGGCAGCGCCGTGACCGTTCCGCTTGCTTCACCGGCGGAGTCTGTCACGCGGACGGGCGTGCCCGGCGCGAAGTGCGGTCGCCGCAGCACGGCCAAGGCGATCGGTCCGTAGCGCGGCGAGATCGCTGCCGAGGTCACTTCGCCCGCACTGCGCCCCCCGACGAGCACCGTCGCGCCCGCGCTGACCGGCGCGTCCAGCCGCAGACCAGCCAGGCGACGGGCGATCTTGTCGTAATTGATCTGCCGGGCGATGACTTCCTGGCCAGTGTAGCAGCCCTTGGCCCCGTGAATGGCGCTATCCAGGTTGACTTCCAGCGGCGTATAGGCGTCGGTCAGTTCGCGGGCCGGGCCGGGCACGCCCGCTTCGACGCGCAGCAGCTCAGCCGTATCGGGATCGAGCGTTGCCGCGCCCTGCTCAGTCAACTGATGCATCAGCGCGTCCAGATTTTCTTGCTCGCTCAGGGCCAGATACCCCTGGCCCAGCGCCCCATCCTGCCCCAGCAGACGCACCGGCCCGCTTGCCAGCCGTAGAGACACCGCTTCGCCCGGCGCGGGCAGCGTTTCGAACCCCACCTGGCGCAGCGTGTGCGGGGCAGTCGGCCCGCTGATCCACAATTGGGCGCTCTGGGCGCTGAGGTCGCTCACCGTCACGCGATCCATGAAGAAGATGCGCCGCGCCAGATATTGCGCGGTGACCGGTCCGCGCCCCGGCAGGGTGATCGCGTCTATGGCATCGCCATCTGGGCTGAGCAGCAGCCGCCAGACATCGAGGATGCGCGCGGTGGGCGAGGTGAGCACCGTCAGCAGAGCGCGACCCGCTGCCAGCAGACGCACGTCGTTGGTCGTCTGGCGTTGAATGAAGTCGAGCCGTCCCTCACCGGCGATGCGCAGCAGGCCCGGCTGCGGCGGGCGGTAGCAAGCGGTGCCCGTCAGGGCGGCGGTGTAACTGGCGTCGTTCATGGCGTGTCTTCCTCCGTCTGTTGGGATTTTAGGGGAACGAGGGCACGGGCGGCAAGGGGGCGTCGGAGTCAGGAGTCCAGAGTCTGGAGTCTTGCGTAAAAGGCCGTGCCCCTGCGGCAAGAGCGGCTCTACTTAACTCCAGACTCCAGACTCAAAACTCCTCATCCCCACGGTGCTATAATCGGGGCACGCGGGGTCGTCGTGACTCCAGAGCGGAGGAGAACGGTCATGCGCTCTTTGCGCCGCGTCCTGATCATCCCGATCGTGGCCCTGACGGGGGCCGCGCTCGCCTGCACGTTGAGTTGGGGCAGCGATCAGCCGCCTACGCCCACGCCGTCGCCGTTCACGCCGTTCTATACGCCGCTGCCGATCTTCACACCGACGCCTTTCTTCACGCCGACGCCTCTTCCGCCCACGGCGACCGCCTGCGTGCGCTACACCGCCTGGCCGGTGTACACGGTGGTTGCGGGCGATACGCTGGGCAGCATCGCGCAGCGGGCGAACACCACCATCGCCCAACTGGTCGCCGCCAACTGCCTGACCGACTCCAATCTGATCTACGTGGGTCAGCAACTGTATGTGCCGCAGCTTCCGGCCACGCTGACGCCAACGCCCATCACCCCGACGCCGGTCACGCCTGCGCCTGGCGCGCCGGTCTTCGGGCAGGCGCTCACCGCCGAACAGCACTGGCGCGACAGCACGGGGCAGCCCATCACCTATTACCGGACGGTGCGTCTGAATGTGGGCGAAGTGCCCACTGCCGACGTGGTGAGCTTCTTCGTCACCGGGCCGGCGGGTGGGGCGGCGGCGTACATCGGCCAGGATGCCGATCCCTGGGACGGTGCGTTCGTGGATTACACGTTCCCCGCGCCGGGGACGTACACTTTCCAGGCCGTGGCCGAAAGCGACATGGGGCGCGTCAGCAGCGCGCCGTTCACCGTGCGCTACGACCCGAACTTCGTGCCGCCTGGAGGTACTCAGTACAACACGCTGAGCTTTTCCCCCACGCTGGGCACGGCGGGCGGTGTGACCAGCCTGCGAGCGGGCGCAGCGGTGACCATCACCTGGCGCGACGCGCCGGGGGGCGCGGTGCGGGTAGATTTCCTGTTCACGGCGAGCACGGGCGGAGTGCAGACCATCGGCAGCGACGCGACTCCCGCCGATGGGGCGGCGATGACCTGGACGGTGCCCGCCGGTATCGTGGGCACGGTGCAGGCGCGCGCGACCATGCCCAACGGCCAGGTGTTGACCAGCGAAGCGGCCTCGGTGCGGGCACAGTGAGCGGGAACGCCCTATGACCTGGACTGCTGTGGCGATCGTCCTGGCGGGGGGGACGCTGCTGGTCGTTGCCCTGTGGTATCTGCTGATCAAGACGGAAGGGGTGTACCTGGGGCGGCGCACCGTCGTCTGGCTCTACGATCTCTACGCCGGGCGCTACGACCGTATCAAACAGTACGATCCCCTGATCGAGACCGTGTATCTGGCCCAACCGATCCTGCAGCGCCTGCCGACGCGCGCGCCACTGGTGCTCGACGTGGCGACGGGCACCGGTCGCCTGCCGCTGGCCCTGCTGGAACAGCCCTCTTTTCAGGGGCGCGTCGTCGCGCTCGATCTCAGCCGACGCATGTTGACGCAGGCGGCGCACAAACTGGCTCCTTTCGGCGAGCGCGTCTACCTGCTGCATCATCCCGCCGAAGCGCTGCCTTTCCCCGACGCAACCTTCGACCTGGTGACCTGCCTGGAAGCGCTGGAATTCATGATGGACGCGCGGGCCGTCTTGCGCGAACTGGTGCGCGTGGCGCGTCCGGGTGGGTTGCTGGTGCTGACCAACCGTCAGGGCCTGGACGCGCGGTTGATGCCCGGACACACCTTCTCGCACCAGGATTTCATCCGGCTGCTCCAGGACGAACTGGGCCTGTGCGACGTGGAACTGCTGCCCTGGCAACTGGACTACGGCATCGTCTATGCTCGCAAGCCGGGGCAGAGTGCGCCCATTGGCGCGCGATCCCTGGGGGAAGTGTGGCGCTGCGCACGTTGCGGAGCGGTGGACTGGGTGCCGGTGCGTGGCGGCTGGCGTTGCCTGGGCTGCGAGGCGTTCGCCCCGCGCGGCGCTGACGGGGTGATCGAGAGGGTACGCGAGCGCTGAAGGACGATGTGGGGCGTTTGCCGGTGGTCAACTTGCACGCCGTTTTCCTATAATCCTTTGCTGGACGGGACTCAACGCAGAGGATTGGCCCATGAACGACCGGCAGAAACACAGGACATGGCGCGACCTGGCGTGGGAACGCTTCGACCGGCTGGACCGCCTGATCACCCGCTGGATGGCTCGCACGGGCATCGTTTTGCTGCGCATTTCCATTGGCGTCGTCTTCTTCTGGTTCGGGGCGCTCAAGCTGTTTCCGGATGCCAGCCCGGCCAGCGATCTCATCCGCACTTCGATCACCTTCCTGCCGTCCGACGTGTTCATCCCCTTTCTGGGCGTGTGGGAGATGATCATCGGGGCAGGGTTCGTCACGGGGCGCTTCCTGCGCCTGACCATCCTGCTGATGATGTTGCAGATGGGCGGGGCTGCCTCACCGCTGGTGCTGAATCCCGACGCGGTCTGGCGCTCATTCCCCTTCGAACTGACGCTGGAGGGGCAGTACATCATCAAGAATCTGGTGCTGATCAGCGCCGCCCTGGTGATCGGCGCAACGGTGCGCGGCGGCGGGCTGGTCACCGAGCCTGCAGCGCCGCTCACTCAGCGCAACGCTGACTGAGCGTTTGGGCGGGATACGGAAGCGCGCCGTTCGCGGCGGTATGGAGTGTAAGAGGCTGTCTTTTTCGTCAGGAGGAACTGGACTCATGGCTGAACCGGTCATTGCGGCGAAATCACCCGCTGTCCTGGAACTGGAACCAGGGACGTACTGGTGGTGCCGGTGCGGGCGGTCGCAGAATCAGCCGTTTTGCGACGGCTCGCATAAGCAGACGACCGGCTTTTCCCCGCTGGAATTCACGCTGACGGAGCGCAAGCGCGTTCGGCTGTGCCGTTGCAAGCACACCAAAGACGCGCCTTACTGTGACGACACGCACCGCGAGCTGCGTTAGGGCGGTCGTTGACTGGCGAATTGCGGACGGGCTGACGGCTGACCGCTTGCTCACTCCAGCGGCGTCACCTTGCCACCGCGGGCGATGCGATAGGTTCGCCCGCGCCAGCTAAAGGTGCTCTGTAGCAGAGCGCGCGCCCACAGCGTGGGGGTGATGAAGGTATCGAGCATGAAGAGCTGCGCATACGCCAGCCAGGTGAAGCCGCGCCCGAAGCGCAGCCGATCCAGCTCGTAGGCCAGGGCGGTGCGCAGCGCGACGAAGGCCCACCAGGTGCGGCGACCCCACCAGCGGCCTTCGCGCTCGGTGATGAAGCTCAGCAGCAAGCCCACCGTTTGCGGGTTGGTGAAGGGCCAGGCGATGAACGAGGGACGGCTGTAGGCGCGGCTGACGATAAGATGGCGGCGCAGGCGGCTCACAGCCTGGTTGAACGTCTCCGGCTCCGGCACGATCAGCGCGGGCACGGGGAGCGCCGCCAGCCGGTAGCCTGCCTCGCGCAGGGTGCGCCCCAGGCTGATGCCATCCGATCCCTCGTCGAGCAGATGCAGCATGCCGCCCGCGTCTTGCAGGGCGCGACGGCGCACGACCACAAAGCCGTTGGCGAGCGCGTTCAGGCGGTTGCTCAATGCGGCAAAAGGGATGGGGGCGCTCTGCGCGTGATTGACGTGCAGCGCGACGAGCATTTCGCCGCCCGCTCCCAGCGCCCCTTCCAGGCGGTGTTCCGGCTCGGCGACCAGCGGCGGCGCGAAGACCGCGCCTACCGCCGGGTCTTGCAGGGCGGCCAGTGCCGCGAACCACAACGCCGCGCTGACCTGCACCTGTGCGTCCACAAAGGCGATCAGCTCGCCGCGCGCGGCCAGGTAGCCCGCGTTGAGGCTGTGCAGCTTCCCCGCGTGACGGCCTGGCGGCCCGCTGAGCACGACACGGGCGCGTTGCGGGTAACTCTGCGCGATCTGTTGGGCGATGGCATAGGCCGGGTCGTGCTCGTCTTCCAGCACCAGGATGACCTCGTACTGCTCGGTAGGGGCCGTGTTGACCAGCACATGCAACAGCGCCAGCGTGTCGAGCGTCTTGCCGCGCAGGGGCACGACGGCGCTCACCGACGGCGTCTGATCGGGCGGGGGAGGCAGGGTTTGCCGCCAGAAGCGCCGATTGGCCAGGTAGACGGCGAGCTGATAGAGCGTCGAGCCGAACAGCGCGGCGACCAGCACGGTTTCGACGGCATAGCGGACGTAGCGCAGGCGTCGGGACATGCTCCTTGTCCTGTGTGCGAACGCCCAGAAACGGGCGGAACTTGGCACACGACTACCGTAGACCGTAGCCGCCGATTTTGCAAATAGATGGACTCCCAGGGTGTGTGCAAAGGTTGTCAGCGACCTACTTGCCACGGAAGCGTTCACCTCACCCCCAGCCTCGCTGCGCTCGGCTCGCCCCCTCTCCAGCCGAGACTGTAGAGGGGGCAACGAGGCGCGTCAGCGCCGAGTGGGGGTGAGGTAAAGCGGAGCGCGGCAAAAC
>DDBP01000328.1 GCA_002332795.1 Anaerolineales bacterium UBA2029
GCACGCTCATCGCCAGCGGATCGTATGATCGCACGGCGCGTCTGTGGGAGGCGGTCAGTGGTGCACCCCGCGCCGTTCTGGCGGGACACGAGGGGTGGGTCAGCGATGTGGCCTTCAGTCCAGATGGCACAGTGCTGGCCAGCGCCAGTTACGATGGGACAGTGCGCACCTGGGATGTCGTCAGCGGCGAAGCGCGCGCGGTCTTGCGCGGGCACGAGGGACCGGCACTGGCAGTCGCCTTCATAGACGACGACACCCTGGTCAGCGCCGGCTGGGATGGCACCCTGCGCGTGTGGTCCCTGAGCGCTGCCAGCGAGATGCTGGCAGTACAGGCGCATGACGAGGTAATCTACGATGTGGCGTGGTCAGCGGAACAGGCGCAACTTGTCACGGCCAGTTGGGACGGCACAGTGAGAACCTGGCGCGGGGACGGTCTGCGCCCGGTGCGACTACTCAGCGGGCACACAGGACAGGTGCACCGCGCCCTGTGGAGTCCCGACGGAGCACGGCTGGCAACGCTGGGCTGGGACGACACAGTGCGCGTCTGGGCCATGCCCGCCGGGCAGGTCAGCGGCGCGCTCGACGCGCACATGGACAGCATCGAAGCGCTGGCGTGGAGCGCAGACGGGCGCGTGCTGACGGCGGTCACCCTGGACGGGCGCGCCCTGCTGTGGGACGCGGCGACAGGTGACCTGCTGCAGGTGAGCGCGGGGCAGGCGGTCGCTCCGGCGCGCACGGCGACCAACCCCGCTGGCACGCGCCGCGCCGAGGTTGATGCAGAGGGGGTGGTGCGCGTCTTCGACACGGCGAGCGCCGCATTGCTCGCCGTGTTGCCGGGGCGGGCGGACGCCCTAAGTTGGAACGCCGATGGGCGGCTGGCAGTGGCCCTGCGCAACGGCACAATCGCGATCTGGATGGAGTCATGACCGGACAAAAACGCTGGTGGAAAGCGGTAGGAGCGCTGGAAGCGCTGGCGCTGGTGGCCTTTGGCGTGGCGCTGGGACTGGTGTTCGCGGCGGGACTCGATCCCGTGGCCCTGATCATTCTGCTGGTGCTGGCCTTCTTCGCCTACATGGCGCGGGGAGTGTGGCGGCAGGCGCAGCAGGTGCGCCCTGTCGAGCCGCCGCGCACCTGGGCGATCACCGCCATCGCCAATCTGATCCTGATGGCGCTGGGCATTGGCTCGTTCGGCTGGTACCTGGCCGGGGCGGGGGCGCTGGCCTGGGTGCCATTCCTGATCTTCATGGCGGGCATGATGGCCCTGCGATTGTGGCGGCGCGATGTGACCAACAAGCTGTACGCCTGGCGCGGCCCGGCCCTGACGCTGCTGCAGCGCGGCGAATACCGACAGGTCATCCGCGCTCTGGAGAGCGAAGCGACCGCCGGTCGCGGTCACCCGGACAAGCTGGCGACGGTGGCGCTGGCCTATATCGAGCTGAACAAGTGGGAGCGCGCCGAGCAGTTGCTGCAACAGGCGCGGCAACTGGCCCCCACCTATCTGTCGGTCAACGGGGCGCTGGCCTCGCTGCGACGACATCAGGGGCGGTACGCGGAGGCAGCTCAGATTCTGCAAGCTGCCCTCGCCAGGGAAGACGATCTCACGTCGCGTTACTACCTGGGCTTGTGCCAGTATCTGGCAGGGGAGACAGAGAATGCCCGTCAGACGTTGCAGGCGGTGGCGGAAGCCCCGCTGCTCTTTCGGCAGGGGCAGGTGATGAGCGCCTACCTGCTGGGACAGATGGCCGAGGCCGCAGGCGACCGCCCCACCGCGCAGCGCTGGTATGAGCGTATGGCGGAGGGCGCGCCGAAAGTCCTGCCGGTGCTGGAAGAAGAGGCGCGCCGTCACAAAGACACCGCCTATGGAGAGACGCTCAAAGAACACGTCAAGGCCATGCGGCGCATCATGGCACAGCGTCCATCACCCTCTTGAGCGGTAGACCCCTCGTCCCCTTTTTGTTGTGAAAACGTTAAGGATTGTCAAGGGAAATCGGCAACTTGTTTATGCTCTGTGAATATTTTGTGAAACCTGCTCAAGGGGGATTGCAGCGCCTGGGGTTGCATGCTACTATGGGGTCACCATCAGGATGATCAATCCATCATAACGATCCAAGGAGGTCTCATATGTTGTATCAACCGCGTGAAGAGGGTCAGGGTCTCGTAGAGTATGCCCTCATCCTCGTTCTGGTCGCCGTGGTCGTGATCATCATTCTGGCCCTGCTCGGCCCCGCCATCGGCAACATCTTCTCCCGTATCGTCTCGGCCCTGTAATCGTCCGCGTTTCATCACCCCCAAAGCCCCGCTCCGGCGGGGCTTTGGCTTTTGAGCGTGGGGGAGCGTCTGACAGCCGTATAGGACGACAGTCCTCTTTTGCGCTACACTTGCTCTGGCGACGCGCAGAAGTTAAGGAGAAGCACGATGCGTTGGTGCGTGAGACTGTGCCCGTTGGGGCTGCTTCTGATGATCCTGTCGCTGACGGGCTGCGACACGTTGACCGGTGCGGCGGAGATTGAGCAACTGGAGACGCGCAACGCCCAACTGCAGGGCACCATTGAAGTGCTGGGCACGCCGCTGGCGACCATCGCCGCCCTGGAAGAGGCCGCGACACAGGCGGTCTTGCTGGAAGCGCAGCTAGCCGTCGCCCAGAACGAAGCGCTGGCCGCCAAAGCCACCCTCACTGTGTTGCAGTTGACCGGCGGCGGTGCAGTCGTCCCCACCACCCCACCCCCGGCGGCACCGCCCGGCGATCAGCCCTTTGGCCTGCTCACCCCGGCGGTCACGCCCGCGGGGACGGGCACGCAGTTCTCGCAGACGGTCACGGCCACCGGGCGCGACGCCCAGGATTGCCCCGTCGGTGCCACGTCCGTCTTCCCGCCGAATACCAGCACCATCTACGTCATCACGCGCGTCAATTTCCTGCCCGCCGGTTCCACGCTCAGCGCCCGCTGGACGGTGAACGGTGAGTTGTTCTTCGACGACACGCAATGTTGGGTGCCCGATCGCGACTGGACGGACATCTGCGCCTACTGCTCGATCGTCCCTGAGGGGTCTGCTTTCCAGACGGGCGACTGGACGGTCGAACTGTTCCTGGACGGGCAGTTGATGTCGCAGGTACAGTTTCGCGTAGCCGAGCCGACGACCGACGCGGTCGCGACTCCTCCCGCCGCCATGACGCAGTGAGCGGCCCGTCGGTCCCCCGATCAACGTATGAGCAGCGGAGCGCGAAACAGGCGCTCCGTTTTTTTTCGCTGATCTGCGGCTGCGGAACGTGCGGTAAACCTCTCGATTCGGTTCGTGCCCTTGACACAAAACTCATCAGTTTTATAATAAACTGTATGGTTTTGGAAGGAGTGCTCCATGATTCGTGGACGTTTTCGGCAGCAACAGTGGCATGTGCGTCAGGAAGCCATCCTCGACGCGCTGGAGCAACTCTTCGCCGAGCGAGGCGTGTCGGGCGTCACCATGGACGACCTGGCCGAGGCGGTGGGCATCAGCAAAGCGACGCTCTACCAGCATTTCGCCAGCAAAGACGCCATGCTCGCCCATCTGTTGACGGCGCACTACGAGCGCTTCGTCGAGTGGCTGGAATCTACCGCCGGGCAACCTCCCGTCGAGCGGCTGTGTGCCACCATGCGCTACCTGATGTCCCGGCAGATGGTAGCGCTGCGCGAGGTGATGGCCATGGGGCGGGAACAGGTGCTGCCCGTCTTCCACAGCGACGCAGCGCTGCTCGCCCAGCATACCCGCACCCTGCGCCTGCTGACCGAGATCGTCCGCCAGGGTCAGGCCGACGGTTCCATCGCCGCTGACCTGGCCCCGCAGGCTGTCATCGGTGCCATGTGGGCGCTGACCAACCTGTCGGCGCAGCAGTCGCCAGGGGCACAGGCGTTGCCGGACGCGCTGGACGAAACGGCTTACGCCGAGCAGATGCTGTTGCTCTTCGCCCGCAGTCTGCGGCCCGCCTCCTGAGAAACGCACCTGCGGTTCCCATTGCGCACTCGTGACCTGGCGTGTGCAGTATTTCGCCTTCAACAGAAAGGATGAGAGGGTATGTCTGCCGTTGGTTCTGCTTCCGGGCAGGAAGGCATGAGCAGCGCGGATCACGCACCACACGATCGTCGGCGCTGGTATGCGCTGCTGATCCTCAGCCTGAGCCTGACGCTGGTGATCATGGATGCCACCATCGTCAACGTGGCCATTCCTTCGATCAGCCGGCAGTTCAACGCTTCGTTCCGCGATGTCGAATGGGTGAACACCATCTATTCGCTGGTCTACGCGGCGACGCTGATCCTGTGGGGCAAGATCGGCGATCAGTACGGACGCCGCCTGCTGTTCCTGATCGGTGTCGTGTTGTTCGGCCTGGGATCGGCCCTGGTCGGCGCTTCGTCGTCCATCGAGATGCTCGTCGCCATGCGCGCCCTGCAGGGCATTGGCGCGGCCATTCTCAGCCCCAGCACGCTGTCCATCGTCACCACGACGTTCAAGGGCAGGGAACGCGGCATTGCCTTCGGCATCTGGGGAGCTACGGCGGGCGTGGCCGCTGCCCTTGGGCCGCTGGTAGGCGGCTGGGTGATTGACCATGCTTCGTGGCGCTGGGCTTTCTTCATCAACATTCCTATCGTCGCGGCAGCCTTTGCCGGATCGCTGTGGGCCATCCAGGAATCGCGCGATCCCACTTCGCGCCGCTATTTCGATGTGCCGGGCACGCTGCTCGGCGGACTCGGATTGGGGGCGCTGGTCTTCGGCATCATCGAGGGGCAGATCTACGGCTGGTGGAAGCCTGACGAGACCTTCTCTGTCCTGGGCTGGGAATGGCCCTCGCAGGACATTTCCATCGTGCCCATTTCCATCGCCCTGGGCGTGGTGCTGCTGGCGATCTTCGCCTGGTACGAGCGACTGCTCGAACGGCAGGGCAGCGAGCCGCTCTTTGAGTTTGGCCTGCTGCGCTACCGCAGCTACAAGTACGGCATGATCACCGGCCTGATCGTCAACCTGGGCGAGATCGGCGTGCTGTTCGCTGCGTCGCTCTATCTGCAGGGCACCAAAGGGCTGAGCGCGTTCGACACGGGGGTCGCGCTGCTGCCGCTGGCGATCATGGCTTTCATCGGAGCGCCGGTCGCCGGTTCGTTCTCGGCGCGCATCGGTCCCAAGTGGATTGTCACGACCGGCATGAGCATCGAAGTCATCGCTCTGCTGACCCTGTTCGCTGTCGTCGAGCCGTCCACGTCCACCACAACCATTGCCCTGATCCTGGGGCTGTACGGTCTGGGATTGGGGCTGGCGATCGCCCAACTCACCAGCCTGGTGCTCTACGACATCCCCGCGCCCAAGGCGGGCATCGCCTCCGGTGGCAACAGTACCATCCGGCAGGTAGGAGCGGCGCTGGGCATTGCCATCATCGGCACAGTGTTAACCACAGCCATCGAGCGCCGTCTCACGGACGACTTCACCCATAGCGAGACACTCGCGCCGCCCGTGCTGGCCATGCAGGATATGTTCCTGGAAATGGCCAAGCAGCCGGTCAACTTCGACTTCGCCGAGATTCTCAGCGGGCCGCCCCCCGTCGAGGGGCATGGCAGCATGAGCGCCCCAGCGGCTCCTACGCCGGGCACCGAAAGCGGGCAAGCGCCGGTTATGCCGGAGGGAGGCAACCCTGCCTCCGGCGCGGCAGGTGGAATGCCAACCGGCCTGGATATGCGCGGGCAAGGAGCAGAGGTTGGCCGTCTCGTGACCGACGCCCGCACCAACGGCATGGCCTACGCGGCATTGGCTGCGGCGCTCTTCGTGGCGACGGGCACGCTCAGCTCGCTGATGCTGCCCAATCCGCGTGAACAGGCTGTCGCACAGTCGCAGGCGGAGATGCCGGTCGCTGCCGAATAAGTGGCCTGGGCCAGGGGTCTCCTGGCCCTTTCCTGTCGCCGGGGAAGCGCGCGCCTGTTCCCGCGCCTGCGAACACGCCGCCGTAGCACGATCTTGCCATGCCTTGCAGGGGGCGGGTTTCGAAACCCGCCCCTACAAGTCCCCTCGCCCCGCGACCGCGTCGCGAGGGAGAGGGGATTTAGGGGTGAGGGGCAGCAAACCGCCTGACACATTTTGCACGTACCATCCTGCGTCTCCCGGTAGTTTTCTAGCGTGGCTAGCACTATAATTGAGTGACCAGCAACGAGAGAGTGCTGGCAGGGCCTGGGAACAGGGTGGGAGAGATGGCTGATCAGCGACCCTCCGGCGAGGCATGGCCAGAAGAGGGCATACTCGCACAGCAGCGCGGGCCAATGGCTGCGCCGTGGCGTTCTACACCGTCAGAAGTGACACGCGGGAGCCTGCGCCCCCTGACCGCAGGGCTGGGAGTGCTGTACCTGGTTCTGGCAGGGGGACATGCGTTGTTGACGGGGGGCGATAGCGGCTCGACGCTGGCCCTCTCCGCCCTGCTGACCGCCGTGCTGCTCCTCGGCCTGCACGTCCTGCTGCGCCGCCAACCGCTGCCCCCCGCCTGGGTGTATCCCTTTGGGGCGATGATTGCCGGGCTGGTGCTGGCCAACAATCTGCTGCATCTCTACCTCACCGAACAACCCGAACAGACCGCCTACCTGATGCTGCTGCTCATCGGCACCGCGTTCTTCCTGCCGTCTGGCCCCTGGCTGGGGCTGATGATGGCGCTCACCTGGGCCGGCTGGGCGCTGGTGTTGTGGAGCGCACACCTGACCGACAGTGCCGAGCGCTGGCTGCTGGGACTGCTGGCCGCGACCGCCCTGGCCCTGATCGTGTACCTGAGCCGACAACGCGCGGCAGGTCCAGCGGGGACGCTCTTGGCCGACCCCGCAGCGCTGCTACCGCAGCTCGGACGGGAGACCTGGGGAACAGGCGCGGGCGAAGAGCGCTTTCGTCGGCTGGCCAGCGTCGCCCTGGAAGCGCTGATCATTCACGACTCAGGCGTGATCCTGGCCGTGAACCGTCCCCTGGCCCAACTGCTCGGTTACAGGCCGGACGATCTGCTGGGAAAGTCGGTGTTCGAGTTGATCGCACCGGAGATGCGCCCGCTGGCCCGCGAGCGCCTCACCCGTTCCGGCATCAGCGCCCTCGAACTGACCCTGATACGACGCGACGGCACGCACTTCCCGGCGGAGGTGCGCAGCAAGGACTGGCCCTATGCCGGGCGCTCCATCCGCGTGATGTCCGTCCGCGATATCAGCGAGCAGAAGATGAGCGAGCGGGCCTTGCGGCGGGCCAGGGAATACGCCGAACTGGTATACCGCGTCGTGCCGACGGCTATCTTCACCGTGGATCGCCAGGGGACGATCACCAGCCTGAACGAGAAAGCTCAGCAACTGCTCGGCTACACGGCTGAAGAGTTGCTGGGTCAGCCGTGCACCCTCGTCAGTCAGGCAGACTGCCAGGTGCATTGCGGGCTGTGCCCCGGCTCCGACCTGACGTTGGGGCCGTTGCGCGGGGTGGAATGCACGGTGCGCACCAAAGACGGCTCAGAACGCACCGTGATCAAGAACGTCGAGCTGCTCACCGACCCCACCGGCCAGGTGATCGGCGGCATCGAGAGCCTGGTTGACATCACCGCGCACCGTCAGGTCGAAGAGCAGTTGCGCAAGCTCTCCAGCGCCGTCGAGCAAAGCCCCAGCGTGGTCATCATCACCGATACCAAGGGGGTCATCGAATACGTCAACCCGCGTTTCACGGCGGTGACGGGCTATAGCGCCGAGGAGGTCATCGGTCAGCGCCCCAGCATCCTCAAGTCGGGGCACACGTCCCCTGCCGAATATGAGGAGCTGTGGGACACGATCACCAACGGCGGCGAATGGCGCGGCGAGTTCTTGAACAGGAAGAAGAATGGCGAGCTATACTGGGAATTCGCCACCATTCTGCCCATCAAGGACGCCGACGGGCACATCACGCATTACCTGGGCGTCAAGGAAGACATCACCGCCCGCAAGCAGGCCGAGCAGGCGTTGCAGGAAAGCCTGTTCCGCACGCAAATCCTCTACAACGCCAGCCATACGCTGCTGGCGGCGCGCGACCTGCCCGAACTGTTGCAGGCCGTGGTAGACAATGTGGCCGCGGCGCTCTACGCCGACCGTGTGCTGCTGATCATGCTCGACCGCACCGTCAGCACGGTGCTGCACTTCGTCACCGGCGGGCCGGGCGCACACCTGATCGAGCGCCCCAGCCTGGACGAATTGTGGGAGGGGCTGACGGGCTGGGTTCTGCGCGAGGGACGACCGGCCATCTCGCCCAAAGACGAACCCGATCCGCGCGAATCGCCCGCTGTGCAGCAGCGCCGTCTCGAGACCAACTGCGGCGACATCATCGTCGTGCCCATGACGTTTCACGACGGCAGTGTGGGGACGCTGACGGCGATCAACCTGCCCAGCGGGCGTAGCTTCACACACCAGGACCTGGAACTGATGATGGCTCTGGCCAACCAATCGGCCATTGCCATAGACAATGCCCGCCTGGTGGATTCGTTGCGGCAGTCCGAAGAGAAGTTCTCGCGCGCGTTCCGGGCCAGCCCCGACGCCATGCTCATCAATACGCTGTACGAGGGGCGCTTCGTGGATGTCAACGATAGTTTCCTGGAGATGGTGGGCTACGAGCGCGAAGAAATCATCGGGCGCACGCTCGACGAGGTGGCCGTGTGGCCGGAACTCGAAGAGCGCCGCGCCATCACCACCGCGATCATGGAGCAAGGCGCCGTGCGCAATGTGGAAGTGACCTTCCGGCGCAAGTCGGGCGAGACTGGCGTGGCGCTGCTCTCGGCAGAAGCGGTGGAACTCGATGGCACGCCCTGCGTGCTGACCATCGCCAAAGACGTGACCGAACGCATCCTGGCCGCGCAAGAGCGCGAGCAGCTCATCCAGGAACTGGACGCCTTCGCCCGCACGGTGGCGCACGACCTGAAGAGTCCGCTCAGCCCGATCCTCGGCTATTCCGAGTTGCTGCTCGACGAGAAGGCCAGCCTCACCGACGAAGCGCGCCGCACCTTCACGCAGATGATCGCCGACAACGCGCGACGTATGGGCAACATCATTGACGAACTGCTGTTGCTGGCACGGATGCGGCAGAGCGACCTGAAGACGCATCCGTTGGACATGGCCGCCATCGTCCAGGATGCGCTGGATCGCCTGGCCTACCTGATTGCAGAGTACGAGGCGGAGGTCGTGGTGGGGGACACCTGGCCGGCGGCCATGGGCTACGCACCCTGGGTCGTCGAAGTGTGGGTGAACTACATCAGCAATGGGCTGAAGTACGGCGGAAACCCGCCGCGGGTGGAACTGGGCGCGGACGTGCTCCCCGATGGCACACCGCGTTTCTGGGTGCGCGACAACGGCGCGGGCCTCACCGCCGAAGAACAGGCGTTGCTGTTCACCCCCTTCACCCAACTGAGCGAAGGGCATGTCGAGGGGCATGGCCTGGGGCTGTCCATCGTGCAGCGCATCGT
>DDBP01000083.1 GCA_002332795.1 Anaerolineales bacterium UBA2029
CGACAACGGGCCGGGCATCCCCGCCGAAGACCTGCCGCGCGTATTCGAGCGCTTCTTCCAGGTAGACCCGGCGCGGCGCGACGGCACGGGCCTGGGCCTGGCCATTGTGCGTCACATCGTGCGGGCGCATGGCGGGCGCACCTGGGCCGAGAGCGTGCAAGGGCACGGCGCAACCTTCTACATCGCGCTCCCCCTGGCCGACACTGCCCTCAACGATACTGAAGTCCCCGACTGAGCGCCCCGACGTTCACAACCAGGGCAGGGTTTCGCGCGGCATGGCCGCGCGCGCCGTCGCAGGCACTTCTGCTACCAGCGCCGACCGCCCCAGCGCCCCTTCCCATCCCACCAGGCCATACCCTTTGGCATAGTAGTAACGCTCGAACGGTGTCGCTTGGGGTTTTCCCCCGTCGTCCTCATAGGCGGCCAGCACGGCTACGTCGGGCACGGTGATGCCGCTGGACAGGGTGAACGAGCGATGCACCGCCTCCAGAGCGATCCAGGTGATGTGCACGAACTTTTTGCCGGGGATTTCGGCTCCGTCACTCTTGCGGCGAAAGATCACCAACGGTGTACGCTGGAACGGCACGCCAACCGTCATGCGGCGCGGCAACCAGGGGCTGCCATAGCGCCCGTTTTCGGTCAGGGTGTACACCTCCCCTCCGCCCGCCGACGTGTCCGTGCCGCGATAGATGAAGTGCTCGTCCGCCCACAGTTCTTCCCATTCGCCGTGCTTGACGTGATAGAAACGGTCGCCTTGCACCTGTGTCTGTACGCGCTGCCGTCCTCCCCCGCCCCAGTCGAAAGCCAGCTCGTAGGTACGCCCGTCCCCGCGCAGGAACTCGAGCATATCGTAGGTCTGTTGGGGGTCTATCACCTCGATCAGCGCGAACTGATCGTAATCGAAGAAGCGCCCCTGCGGATCGCGCCCTTTCCAGGTGCTCTTGTGCAGGCCGGGCATGCGCGGTGCCGTCAGCAGCAGCGACACCTCCACCGTCTCGCCTGGCTGCGCCGGCGGCAGGGGTACGGCATCCGGCCCGTCCATCTTGTCGTCACCAAAGTGAGCCAGGGTGTAGCCCGCTCCCCAGGCGACCGTGCCAGTGTTGCGCACCCGCCACGTCTTGACAAACGCTTCACCTGGCTGCACGGTCGTGCCGTCCGGAATGGTGACATCGGCCACGTAGCTGAGTTCGTTGAACTGAGCGGATGGCTCAGCCGGGCTGGGCACCTGGATCAGGGCGTACAGATCGAACTCGAAGAACTCGCCGCGCGGATTACGCGGCTTCCACGTGCTGCGGTGCAGGCCCGGCGTCTGCGGCGCGGTGAGCGTCACCGAGACCTCGACCACGTCGCCGGGCTGAGCGGGCGGCAGGGGCACGCTGGACGGGCCGCCCATCCGGTCGTCGCCAAAGAAAGCCAGCTCATAGCCCGCGCCCCAGGCCGTCTCGCCTGAATTGCGCACCCGCCACGTCTTGACAAACGTCCGCCCGGCTTCCATCACACTTTCGTCTGGCACGGTCACGTCGGCCACGAAGCGCAACTCGTCCAGAGGGACCACGGGGGAGACAACGCGCGGCACCTGGATTTCGGCATATTGTTCGTGATCGAAGATTTTGCCCGCTGCGTTGGCCAGCTTCCACGTGCTGCGGTGACGCCCCGGCTGAGCGGGCGCGCGCAGCGTCACCGATAGTTCCACCACTTCGCCGGGCCTCACCGCCCGCGGCAGAGGCACACTGTCCGGCGCGCCCATCTGATCGCCGGAGACGAAGCGCAGACTGTAGCCCGTCGTCCAGGTCGTGTTGCCAGTGTTGCGCACGCGCCAGGTCTTGACAAACGTTTCACCCGGCGGCACCACCAGCCCGTCGGGGATAGTCACGTCGGCCACGAAAGACGCCTCGTCGCGCGCGACGACTGGCTTCACCACAATGCTGGTGAATAGCGGGTTGGGGAAAAGTCGCCCGTCCGGCCCGCGGAACTGCCACACGCTGCGATGAGCGCCCGGCTGCCCTGGCGCGGTCAGACGCACGCTCAGGTCTACCACCTGCCCCGGCTGCACCGGCACAATGGGCAGAGCGACTTCGTCTGGTCCCTCCATGCGCTCGTCCCCCGCAAAGACCAGCTTTGTGCGCGCATCCCAGGTCGTGGTGCCCGTGTTGCGCACGCGCCAGGTCTTGATCAGCCGCTGCCCTGGCTCGACCTTCATGCCATCGGGCACGGTCACATCTACCACAAAGGAGGCTTCGCTGAACTCCGGCACCGGCCCCAGCCGGAAGAATGGCTCCGGATCAACGACATCGTCCACCGTGTATCCCTGCAGACCATGCCCGATGTGCTGCAGAGTCAGGTGCAGATGTATGCCCGACGAGAAGCCGGTCGTGCCTGCCACGCCGATCTTCTGCCCGGCCCGCACGAACTGCCCCTGCCGCACGCTGACAGTGGACATGTGCCCGTACCAGGTCACATACGTCTGATCGCCCCAGGCATGCACGATGCGCACGTAATGCCCGTAGCCCTGGCCGGTGAACGCCACCCGATCCACGATGCCGCGTTGGGCGGCCAGTACGGCCACGGGCTGCCCCTGCGGATCAATGGCCATCAGGTCAACCCCTTCGTGCAACTGTTTTTTGTCCGGCGCGAAGGCGTACTGACGCGGCGCATTGAAGCGGTCGGTGATGACCAGGCTGCGCGCCACAGGATTGACCAGGAAGAAAGGCGGTAGAGTGGACATGGCACGGCTCCTTGGAAAGACGCCACAAAGCCAGGGGATTCCTGACTCTCTTATGTTAGATACTAGTTGCAGTCTTTCAGGAAAGCAAGAGGACACCTGGCCTATCGCCCAGGAAACGACGGGAGAGGGACGCCCTCTCCCGTCGGACTGTCGGGCAGTCTATTGAGCCATGTTGCGGATCACTGCGGAGGCAAATTCGCTGGTGCGGACTTCCGTCGCGCCGTCCATCAGCCGCGCGAAGTCATAGGTGACGATCTTCTGCTGAATGGTGCGCTCGTAGGCGCGGGTGATCAGGCTGGCTGCCTCCCACCATCCCAGGAATTCCAGCATCATCACCCCGCTGAACAGCAGCGAGCCAGGGTTCACCTTGTCTTGATCGGCGTATTTGGGGGCCGTGCCGTGCGTCGCCTCGAAGAGCATCACCTCGTCACCGATGTTCGCGCCAGGGGCAATGCCCACCCCGCCCACCTGCGCGGCCAGTGCGTCCGACAGATAGTCACCGTTCAGATTCGGCGCGATGATGAGGTCGAATTCCGCGGGACGCAACAGCACATGCTGGAAGATGATATCCGCGATACGGTCTTTGATGACAATCTTGCCCTCCGGCTGCTGCCCATTGTGCTGTTCCCACAGTTCATCTTCGGTCAGGGTGCAGTCGCCGAACTCCTCGCGGGCCACCTCGTAGCACCAGTTGCGGAACGCGCCCTCGGTGTACTTCATGATGTTGCCTTTGTGCATGATGGTGATGCTCTTGCGCCCGCGTTCGAGGGCGTAGCGCAGGGCAAAGCGCATCAACCGCTTGGTAGCATAAGCGCTGATCGGCTTCACCCCCAACCCGCTGCCCTCGAAGAAGGAAACGCCCATCTGCTGGCGCAGGAACTGCGCGAGCTTTTCGTTTTCCGGTGTGCCCGCCTGATATTCGATGCCGGCGTATACGTCTTCCGTGTTCTCGCGAAAGATCACCATGTCCACCAGTTCGGGCTGACGCATGGGACTGGGCACGCCCTGGTAGTAGCGCACCGGACGCACGCAGGCGTACAGGTCGAGCACCTGACGCAACGTGACGTTCAGGCTGCGAAAGCCTCCCCCTACGGGTGTCGTCAGCGGGCCTTTGATCCCCACGCGGAACTCGCGCAGCGCGTCAAAGGTCTCGGCGGGCATGTAGTCCCCCTCGTACAGGCGCGCCGCCTTCTCGCCCGCGTAAATCTCCATCCAGGCGATCTGCCGTTTCCCGCCATAGGCCTGAGCGACCGCGGCATCCCAGATGCGTCGCGAAGCGGTCATGATGTCGCGCCCGATGCCATCTCCCTCAATGAAAGCGATGATGGGGTGATCGGGAACGTGCAGTTGCCCGTCCTGGTGCGTGATCTTCTCCCCTTCTGCGGGAACCACGATATGCTGGTAAGCCATGCGCCACTTACTCCTTGTGCGATGCATCACGTTCGCAATATACACACCGCGGGCCGAAGTGCCCGCGGTCGTCGCCCCCCTACAATGTGCTCGCTATTTCCATTTGACCGTGCAGCCCACAGCGTCGGTCACCGCGCGCTCAGGGTCGCGCCCCGCCAGAACCGCGTCCAGTGCGTCGCGCAGGTAGGAGAATTCGACGGCATCGGGATCGCTGTAGTTGTCGTCAATGGCGCCGCGATAACGCAGCGTGCCACTGGCATCCAGCAGAAAAGCGTGCGGGGTATGCGTGGCCCCATAGGCGCGCGCCACCTCCTGCGACTCGTCGCGCAGATACAGGAAGTTGAATCCACGTTCGGCAGCGCGTTTCTTCATGGACTCGAAGTCGTCTTCAGGGTACTTGACCGCGTCGTTGGGGTTGATCGCCACCAGCACCACGCCACGATCGGCATAGTCGCGCTGAATGGCGATCATGCGATCTTCCCAGGCGCGCACATACGGGCAATGATTGCAACTGAAGATCACCACCACGGCTTGGTGCCGCGCCAGCAGGTCGGCGAGCGAATGCTCCGCGCCGTCCACGCCGGGCAGGGTGAAATCCGGGGCCTTCTGTCCGATCTCAAGCATCAGTATCTACCTCCTGTTGCACACCAATCAGGCTTCCTTGAGGGCAGCTTCCAGGGCACGGCGGATCATCGTCTCCGACGGCACCGGTGAAGGGCGGCCATTTTCCAGATGATAGAGCCGGCAGGTCAGACGTGATGGCATCCCTGCCCCCGCCGGATCAATGTCGCGCCCCTCGACCAGGATAGTTGGCGAGCCAGGGAACTTCCAGCGCTCGGCTTCTTCGTCGGTCTTGATCTCGATCCGCTCGATCTCCGCCTGGATGCCCAGGTCCGTCAGGGCGCGCTGCAGGCGTTGCCACGCTTCTGGATGTGAGGGGCATTCGGCCCAATACAGAAAGTGAATGCGCAATGCGTCAACCTCCCCTCGTTTTGATGCACCGTTGACGGCGGCGGATACGCCGCGCCCTGGTAAATATAGCGTGTTCACGGCGCTGCGCCCAACCTGAAAGAAACCGGTCGTTCGCCCTTCCGAATTTTGGAACAAAAAACGATCCGAACTATACTTGAGCGGATGTTTGGGCCGGAATAGAGTTTTGCCAGTCCTGATGCTGTGAATACAGCGCTGATTTTCTACCTGATACTCTTCGGCGGTCTGGCTACCATGCTGCTCGACGGTTGGGGCTGGGTGGCCTGGGGCGTCTATCTGTTCGTCATGCCCGTCGGTGCCCTGGCCGTGCGCCGGGCAACTTTGCATTCATGGCCCGCCGTACTCCGACCGGTCACACGCCAACCCCTGGGGCGCGCGGTGCTCGCGGCAGTGCTGGCCGCTGCACTGGTACTGGTGCTCTTTGCCTTGTTGAGCCTCACAGGCTGGGTCGAAGCGGAAGGGCACGGCGTGAATCTCCGCACCCTGTTCACAGGCGTGCTGGGGCCACAACTGCTGGTCGCCTGCTGGGAAGAACTGACCTTTCGCGGCGCGCTTCAGCCCATCACCATCCGTCATCTGGGCCAGAAAGCCGGCCTGATGGTAGCCTCGGCCCTGTTTGGGCTGTTTCATCTGCCCAACATCCTCCATCACGAAGTGCCCGCCGCGCTCATCCCGCAGACAGTCGCCGCGCTGATCTTGATGGGAGCTATCTTCGGTTTGGCCGCGTTGCGCGATGGGGGGTACCTGGCTTTGCCCATTGCCTTGCATTTCGGCTGGAACGGCGCCTGTTTCGGCCTGGAAGAAGTCTTCTCGTATCGGTTCGTCGGTCCGCCATGGCTGACCGGCACAGCAGCCTGGTTTCCGGAATCTGGGCTGTTGGGCGCGGCAACGTTGATGGTGCTCGCAGGCATCAGCCGGTGGTTGACCGGGCCGCGCGTGCAGTCCGCTCAGGCTGAGGTGTAGATCGCATGACCGCTCTCTCCGTGTTGCAAACGCTCGGCGAAAACGTTGCTGAAGCGCTGCTGGTGACCTCGTGCGACACGCTCACCATCGAATACGCCAACACGGCTGCCGAGACACTCAGCGAACGGTGCCAGGACGAATTGCGCGGGCAGTCCTTGTCCGCGTTGCTACCCATGTTCTCCGGCGAAACCATGCTGGATTGCGTCAACAAAGCCGGAGCCGCCTCTCTGGAAGTCGTCGGCGAACTGATCACCTCCAGGGGCAGGCGAGTGCGTGTGCGCGCCCGCCTGGCCCGGATCATGCTCGATGACGAAACGTGGCTGTTGTGCACACTGCACCCGCTCCATCATCGCGAACGCACCGCCACCCTGCTCCGCGCCCAACGCGACCTGGCAGTGACTCTCAGCGGCGAGAACAACCTGAGCCAAGCTCTGGCCTCGGTCGTGCAGACGGCCATCCGGCTGAGTGCAATGGACGGCGGCGGCATCTACCTGACCGACCCCAGGACGGGTGCGCTGGTGTTGCATTATCACACCGGCCTGCCGGAAGAGTTCATCGAGCGCGTATCGTACCTGCCCGCCGATACCCCTCAGGCCCGGCTGGTGCACCAGGGAATACCGCTATACCTGGCCTACGATCAGCTCTATGAGCGTATGGGTGCTTCCATGGACGACGTGCGTCGCCGGGCAGGCATCGGCTCCATAGCGGTAGTACCCATCCTATCCGGCCAGGAAGTGATCGGCTCCCTCAACGTCTTCTCGCGAGCCAGACGCCCGATTGCTCCGGCGGCCCGTCATATCCTGGAGGCTCTGGCCACGCAGACAGGCAGCGCCATCGGTCGCATCCGCGCCGAACAGGCACGCCGCGCTCAGGAACAGATCGTCCACACCCTGCTGAATGCCACGCCGGACAGCGCCGTGTTGCTGAATCGCGATTTCGTCATCCAGGCCATCAACCAGGCAGGTGCGCAATTCCTGGGCGTACCGCCCGAAGTGCTGGTAGGCAGGCCGTTGCTGGAGGGGGTGCCCGCGGAGATCGCCGCGCTCTACGCGAGTCATCTGAGTCAGGTCTTCATCAGCGGGCAACCCGTGGATTTCGTCTACGACAGGTGTGAGCGCATCCTGTCCGTCACCATCTACCCCTTGCCCACCCCAGACGGCGAGGTCGAGCAGGTGGCGATGTACGGGCGCGACATCACCGAGCAGTATCTGAGCGACCTGGCGCTACAGAGACAGCGCGCTCTGCTGGCGGCGGTCGCGCAGGCGACCAGTTGTCTGGTGACTGGCCCGGACCTCGACACGGCCATCGCGGACGCATTGACAGCGCTTGGCGAGGCGAGCGTTGCCGACTGGCTGTATATTTTCCAGTTCACGACCGACGAAGACACTGGAGAAGAGATCGCCCGGCTGGCCTATCGCTGGGTACGCAAGAACACCGCACACCTTTTCAACTGGAACGATCCCGCGTTGCAACACATCCCCTTGCGCGGGCGCGAACGGTTGATCGAGTACTTGCGCACGGGGGAACCAATTGACGGGGACATTCCCCTCTGGCGCGAACATCAGCAGACCGACGCTTTCCTGGCTGCCAGTCCGTTCCCGTTCCTTTTGCCGCTCTTCGTCCAGGGCGAACTATGGGGCGTCATCGGGTTTGGCCATCACAACCCGGCCCAGAGGTGGAGCGAAGAAGAACGCCATGCGCTGCGCGCGCTGGCCAATGCCTTGGGGGGTGCTATCACCCGGCACCGGGCTATGCGCCGCCTGCAACAGGAACGCGATTTCGCCGAAACGCTGCGCGACACAGGGATGGCCATCACCTCGACCCTCGATCTGGAAGCGGTATTCGCGCGTATCCTGGACCAGGCGGGACGCATTGTGCCCTACGACACGGCCTCTATCTTCCTGGTCGAGGGTGACGAAGTGCACATGGTCAGCCGCAGAGACGTTGATCCGCTGCGCTCCCCCAAGCCGGCTGCCGCCGAACGGGTGAAGATCGCAGACTTTCCATTGCTGCAGCGGTTGATCGAAACACGCCAGGCATTGGTCGTCTCCGACACATATCGGCACCCCGAATGGCGTATCGTCACCGGGTACGTCCGCTCGTGGCTGGGCGCGCCCATCGTCAACAGGGGCCGCATTCTGGGCTTTCTGGCCCTGCATTCCACACAGCCTGGCTTCTACCGCCCCGAACACGCGGAAGCCGTCGCGCCGATCGCTATGCAGGCAGGGATCGCTTTGTGGAACGCGCAACTGTTCGCCGACGTGCAACGCCTGGAGCGCACCAAGTCGGAGATGATTCGCATCGCCTCGCACGACCTGCGCAGTCCGCTGGCCCGCCTGACCATGCTGGTCAACCGCTGGTTGGGCCACGCTGACCTGGACGCAGAACCGGCTTTGCAGCGCGACCTGCTGCGCATGCGCGACGCCGCCGCGGAGATGGAACAACTGATTGACGAGATTCTGTCGCTGGAACGCATCGAGGCCCGGCACCGTGTCAGTCAGCTTGTGGACTGGTGCGCCCTGGTGCGCCGCGCCATTGACGCCCTGCAACCAGAAATCGCCGCGCGCGGCCATGAACTCACGCTCCAGTGCCCAGAAGTCCTGCCTACCCTACGCGGCGATCCGGCACAGCTCTACCATGCCGCCTACAATCTGCTGCACAATGCCATCAAGTACACGCCGCCGGGAGGACATATCGAAGTGCGCGTGCGCCAGAGTCGCTACGGTGATCAGGACACGCTCGTCTTCGAAGTGGAGGACAACGGAACGGGCATTGTCCCAGAACAGCAACAGGCGTTGTTCCAGCCGTTCTTCCGCGCCAACAGCACGACCGCCGACGAATTGCCCGGCGTCGGCCTGGGACTGACTGTGGTCAAGGCGGCGGTCGAAGCGCATCAGGGGCGCGTCTACTGCGAAAGCACCCCCGGCCAGGGAAGTCTGTTCGGTTTTTGGGTGCCGCTCACTCTTTGATACCGCCGCCTGAGGGCATGGCGCGGCGCGTCATCTCTCCCCGTTATCAGCACAGATCGCCTCAGCCGCCGGCGACGTATGGCAGGATCGCCACCTGATCCCCGTCCTGCAACACTGTCTCTGGCTCGGCGTGTGTCTGATTGACGGCGAAATGCCACGTCGCTTGATAGCCGTCCAGCGCTGGATAACGCAGCACCAGGTGAGCAATGAGATCGCTCAGGCGCGCTCCAGGGGGTAGCGCCAGCACGCATTCGGATTCGCCGGTGAGGTCGCGCAGGCTGGCGAAGAAACGCACTGTTACTCTCATGACCGCGGCTCCGAAGGAGAAGCCTTCCGTTGACGACGCTGGCCTCGCACCACCTGCGCCTTCAACTGCCCGCACCCGGCCTGAATATCTATCCCGCGCCGCACGCGAACGGTGCTGCCGATGCGGTAAGCGCGTAGCACGGCCTGGAATATGGCGACGCGCTCTGGATCGGAGGGACGACCGTCATAACCGCCGGTGGGGTTGAGCGGGATCAGGTTGACGTGACACTTCAGCCCCTGCAACAGGCGTCCCAGCGCCTCGGCCTGTTCTACGGTGTCGTTCTCGCCTGCGATCAGCGCCCATTCGAAGGTGACGCGCCGCCCGGTGCGTTCGATATAGGTGCGCACGGCGTCCAGCAACTCGGCCAGTGGCCAGCGCCGGTTGATGGGCAACAGGCGGCTGCGCTCTTCGTCAGTGGCCGCGTGCAGGCTGATCGCCAGCCCCACCTGCAACCCTTCGTCAGCGAAACGCAGAATCTCTGGCACCAGGCCGACCGTGCTCAGGGTGATGTGGCGCTGACCGATGTTCAGGCCATGCGGGTCGTTCAGTCGGCGGATGGCTTCGAGCGTGGCGTCGTAATTGTGCAGCGGCTCGCCCATGCCCATCAGCACTACGTTGCTCAGCCGCTCGCCCTCGGCTTCGAGCACACGGGCGAACTGCACCGCTTGCTCGACAATCTCCCCCGCCGTCAGATGACGGGCAAAGCCCATCTGCCCCGTGGCGCAGAACACACAGCCCATCGCGCAGCCCGCCTGCGTGCTGAGACAGGCCGTGCGCCGGTCGTCGTCATAAGCCATCAGTACGCTTTCGATCATCTGTCCATCGGGCAGTTGCCACAGTCGTTTGACCGTCTGCCCATCGGACGAGCGCTGCTCGGCCACCAGGGTCAGGCCACTCAGGCGAAAGTGGCTCGCCAGTTGCTCACGCAATGCCTGCGGCAGCGTGGTCATGGCCGCGAAATCCTCGGCCTTGTGCTGATAGACCCACTCCCACACCTGACGGGCGCGGTAGGCGGGGTAGCCCCATTCCCGCACAGTCGCCGTTAGCGCATCGAGGCTCAGGTCGAAAATCGAAGGAACAGCCATAGTCTGTCTCGTCAGTCCTGGAATAGTCAACGACGGCGCGTTCGCCAGAGCGCCAGCAGCGCCCCTGCCAGCACCCCCACCACACCTGCTCCCACTACCAGGAGGGCCTGATCGCGCCGGTCTCCCCCGCTGGACGGAGCAGGCACAGTCGCCGGGGGCAGGCTGCCTGGCGGCAAGGGAGTATTGGTAGCCGTGCCCTGACGGGTCGGCGTGATTGTCTGAATACGCACCGGCGGCTGTGGCACGCCGAGGACACGCTCGGTTGGCGTGACGGACGGCGTACGTGTGAGCGAAGGCGTGAGTGTGGGCGGCACAGGCGACGCGGTCGGTGTGGGGGTCGGCGTGGGAATGCCAGGTTGATAGGGCGTCCAGGTCGCCGCACGCCCGGCGTCGTCGCTGAACAGCCAGCGTTCCCACGCAGCCCACAGCGCCGCCTGATCTCCGCCGGTCAGCGCCCCCAACGCTCCCTCGAACCCCGCCGGATCGTCGGTCACAGCGCGAGCGAGGGCGAACGGCGCTTCCTCACCGTACAGACTGGCCAGTGCCAGCACCAGCGTGTAACCCTGCGCCGACCAGAGCGCCCGCTGACCGTAGGGCATATCCCCGGCCAACGGCGTTTGCAGCGCCGTCAGCGGAAACAGCGCGTCCGCGCGAGCAGCCGTCCGCACCAGTTCCAGCGCCCCTATCCCTGGCTGTAGACGGTACAACATGGATAGCCCCGTCTCGAACCAGGCGGGCACAGCCGCCTCGCCCCAGAGTCGCCGGTACGTGTCGCGCGCCATGCGTTCGATCAGCAGATTCTCCAGTTCCGCCAACCCAAAGGTCGGACGCTGCACGAAAGTCATGCCAGAGCGGGCGTACACGCGGGCGAACAGTTCCGCCGAGCAAGGATACACGGTGTCCGTGACCGGGACGCTCAGGCCCTGACGCATCTCGCCGGTTTCCGGGTCCGGCAGTTCCTCGCATAGCTCGGCCTGCGGGTCGTAGATGACGAACTGAAACAGCGGCGACTCGCCCGTCTGTCGCTGCAACAGGCTATAGGCGGCCATGATCTCCTCCCACACCAGTTGTCCCCCCAGGTTGGGGTTGTGCCAGTGCAGGATGAGCGGAGGCTGTCCCGCCGCGCGCCACGGGCCGTGCCTGGAGTCGGCGTACACGAACTCACCGAAAGCGGTCACCGGCTCTTTGCCGCGCACGGTCAGTTCCCAGCGATAGCGCATCTTCTCGAAAGGGACGGGCGTCAGGTCGGCATCCAGCCACCAGGTGACCAGGAACTGATGAGGCACGCCACCGCTGAGTTCGGGGATCACAGCAGTGACCGGATCGACGGTGAAGGTCCGCTCAGGGCCGTTTTCCTGGCTCACCAGCAGCCGCAGCGACTCGATATCCTCCGGAACGGCATTCACCCCCACGATAAAACGCAGGGCCGCCGGGAAGATCACCTCGACATTGTGCCCGAAAATGAGCGGGTAGTCCTCGCCGTCCTGCGCCAGAGCGGGCCATACAGCAGTCAGGGCGCTGAGCATGAGGAACAGCGTCAGCCCCAATCGCAGAGGACGGTATCGTTTCAACCCGCGCATGACAGGAATCATCGCTCGCCGCTTGCAAGACTGCTTGCCGACGCCCTCAATCCTAGCACTACCGCGCCTCCCTGTCATCTTGCCACGGGTGCATCCTGTTGAACCGCCGCGACGCACAGGGCGCCGAGGAACGGACAGGAAAACTCCGCGTTCGTCTTTGCGTCCTCTGGCCTTCGCGAACTATCACTTGCCCGGCGTATACGGCGTCGGTGAGGGCAGGAAGAAGAACGGCGGCGTGGGGATCAGCGTCGGCGGGATGGGCGACGCGCCCAACCACACACGCCAGCGCTGCTCGACTTCGGCCAGGGACAGGCCTGTCACCTGTTCGATGGCGTCGTTGCGCCGCACGCCCCGATCAATCAGCGTCACCAGGGCACGATGTCCTTCCAGCCCATAGTTGTCCACCAGCCACTTCCAGAACGTGTAGCCGATGTCGTAGCCGCGCCGGGCGTTGCGCCCGCTGACACCTGGCCCCGGTCCTTGCAGCAGCGCCGGCAACTGTCCGGCTGCTGCCAGCGCGCGCACCGCACCTTCGTAGTCGTAATAGCGCTCCAGCTCGAAGAAGGTAGCGTTGCCCTCGGTAAACCACGAACCGGCGGGCATGATCGTGAAGGCGTCCTGATACAGATGCGCCACCTCGTGCAACACCGTGCCGTAGGCCAGTTGGCGCGGGTCGCTGGCCGAGCCGCGTTGCACCGTGCCGCCCCATTCGCTGCGGGTGAGTCCGGCGTAGTTGGGACTGCTCACGCCGCCCTGCCACTCGTTCCAGGCGTCCCAATCGCCGAAAAGAATCGCCCGCGGTTTGTACGGCAACAGATCGCCCCAGGCAGCGCGGTA
>DDBP01000078.1 GCA_002332795.1 Anaerolineales bacterium UBA2029
GGGTGAGGTAAAGTTAAGTGTTCGAGAGGCGCCCAATGGCTGTCCGCCCCTGAAGGGTGCAGGGGTGAGGGGAAAAACCTAACAGCCTCCGGAAGCTTCTGAAGAGAGCCGTCACCGCCCGGTCAAGCAAGATCGATCATTGTACTTCCCCAACAAGCAAACCCCTTGCCAAACAAGCCCAAACTGGCATAAGATAGTGTGTGTCAGACATAGAGAGGGCTACCGGAGTTTAATACAAATTCGTAGTATTTATTGTGTGGGCCTGATCACGCGGGTGGGGAAACAGGCTTCTCCGGGTAACTCCTCCCCTTCTCTCAGAGCAACGATTCTCAGGCTTGCACTGCCCAGCGCCTGCGTCTGACCCCCACCCCATACGAAAGTCTTCTTACGGAGACAGCGCTTAGCCGTATAGTAGTCTTTGGCTGCGGGGGGGAATGTTTCATGTGGGACAAAAAACGGCTTCGCAGGCTCCCTGGAAAAGTATGGCGCGCTTTACCTCTGGCTTTGCTCGACTGTCTGCTCTTGATCCTGGCTTATAGTGTCACGTATTCGGTACGCGCTCCGGTTTCCTTTCTGCAGTTCGGCCAAAATGAAGTGCTATTTATCCTCTTCGCCATGGGCGTGACCGTGCTGGCGCTCTTCGTCACGGGCGGCTACAACCGCCTCTGGTCACGCACCAGCGGGCACGACGTGACAGTGTTGCTCAGTGGGGTGATCGCCGCCTCCGCCGTGCTGGTGCCGGTAGACTTCTTCTGGCGACCGCGTCCCCTGCCGCTCAGCGTGGTGATCGTGGGCAATGGCCTGGCGTTGACGGGCTTCGTGGCGGTGCGCTACCGCTCGCGCGTGATCAGCGGGCTGGCCTGGCGCTGGCGGGCAGTGTGGCACAGCGAATTCCCTGAGGATACGCGGCGCGTGCTGATCGTGGGCGCGGGTGACGCCGGGCAAACTACCGCCTGGCGTTTGAAGCACCGCACGCCCAATCACGACCGGCGTCGTTACCACGTGGTGGGGTTCGTGGACGACGACCCGGCCAAGCAGCAGATGTTCATCGAAGGCTGCCAGGTGCTCGGCACGCGCGTTGACATCCCGCGTCTGGTCAGGGAGCGGCGGGTTGACCTGATCATCGTGGCCATTCACAACATCACTGGGGCCGATTTCCGCGACATCCTGTCCTACTGCGAGCAGACCAGCGCCCGCATCCAACTGGTGCCGGACATCTTCGCCCAGATAGACGCCAGGGCCAAAGTGCCGCTGCTGCGCGACGTGACCCCCGAAGACCTGCTGGGCCGCCCGACGGTGAACTGGCACGAGGACATTGACGCCGCGCCAGTGACTGGCAAGGTGATTCTGGTGACCGGCGCTGCCGGTTCGATCGGCTCGGAGCTATGCTGGCAACTGCTGCAATATCAGCCGGTCAAGCTGATCATGCTCGACAACAACGAAAGCGGGCTGCACGATCTGTACGTCGAACTGTGCACCGAGGAGACGTGCGACGTGCTGGTGCCCTACCTGGCCGACGTGACGCAGCGCGGCCCGCTGCTGCGGCTCTTCGAAAAGTATCGCCCGCAGGTCATCTTCCACTCCGCCGCCTACAAGCATGTGCCGATGCTGGAAAATCACCCTGCCGAGTCGGTGCGGGTGAACATTGGCGGCACGCAGCAGGTCGCCGGGCTGGCGCGGGATTATGGGGCAGAGCGCTTCGTGCTCATCTCCACCGACAAAGCGGTGAACCCGACCAGCGTCATGGGGGCCAGCAAGCGCGTGTGCGAACTGCTGATGCACGCCCTGGCGCAGCAGCCGGGGCACCATACGCTGTTCACGGCGGTGCGCTTCGGCAATGTGTTGGGCAGCCGCGGTAGCGTGGTGCCGACCTTCAACCGGCAGATCGAGCGCGGCGGGCCAGTCACGGTGACCGATCCGGCCATGAAGCGCTACTTCATGACCATCCCCGAAGCGGTCAACCTGGTCATTCACGCGGCTTGTCTGACCAAAGGCGGCGATCTGTTCATGTTGCAGATGGGCGAGGAGGTGCGCATCCTGGAACTGGCCGAGCGCATGATTCGCCTGCGCGGGCTGCGTCCCTACGAGGATATTGCTATCAGGTTCACTGGCGTGCGCCCCGGCGAGAAGATGCGCGAGGAACTTCACGCCGACTTCGAGACGCTGGTGCCCACTGTGCACCCGTCCATTGTGCAGCTCGTCAGTCAGCGCAATGGGCTGCATCCGGCCCTGTTCGGCGACCGGATCAATCAACTGTTCGCTCAGGGCTTCCCGGATGGTCGGGAACCGCTCGCTGTGCTGCGCGACCTGATCGCCCTGGGCGAGCACGAAATGGAAATCCAGAAGGCGTAGAGTCCCGGCCTGCAGATCATGCGCACCCCGTCAGGCGTTGGCGGGGTGTTTTTGCGCCTGCGAGCAGTGAGGTGCTCACATCGCCAGGGTGAGCAGCAACACATCGTCTGGCCCACCCAGTTCGTCGCCAGCGATCATGCGCACGCGCGTATGCACGATCAGCAGTCCCGCGTCGAGCGTCGCACGTACCAGGGCCATCTGCCGCGCGTTGACAGGCAACACCAACCCCATCAGGTGCAGCCGCCCGGCGTAGGTCTGCATTTCGGCCAGCAGGCGCGGCCACTGCGCCGACACTTCGGGCAGGCAGGCGGCGACCTCAATCGTGAGATGGGTTTGCAGCCCTTCGGGGCGGCGTGCGCGGTGACGCAGCGCGGCGAAAGCGACTGGCACGCCATCCTGCTGCCAGACCAGCGTGCGGCCCGCTTCTTCGTCCTCCAGCCAGCGGGCGGCAGGGGTGGGGTCGAGGCCGGGCACCAGCCGCGCGGCGATCTCGCGCAGGGCGCTTCCCCCTTCCCACACCTCAAAAGTCGTGCTGCGCGCCGCTGGCACTGCCCCCTGAAAGAGCAGCGTGAGGCCGCGCGGTTCCAGCCCCAACCGCGTATACAGGGCAATGTTCTTGCCGCTCTCCGGCATGGTCTCCAGCGCCAGCGTCTGACACCCGGCCTGACGCAACAGGGCCAGTCCGGCGGCGGTGACGGCGCGGCCCAGGCCCTGTCCCTGGTGCGAGGGGTCTACGGCCAGCGTCCCCAGCCAGCCCAACGATCCCCATACGTGCGTGAAACAATAACCCACTACCTGCCCTGGCGGTGACTCCACCACCACACCCGGATAGGGGCGGCGTATGGCCGCATTCATGTTCTCCGGCGTGCGCAGGCGCAGCGGACGCACCAACTGTCGCTGCTGACGGCGGTACTGCTCGAAGGCGTCGCGATCGATCTGCGCGATCACCTTCAGGTCGGCGGGGGTGATGATGCGCGTGCGGTAGGGCGGACTGGCCGAGGACATGGTTCAGGCAACCTTCAGGTAACTGACGAAACCGCTTTCATTGTCGGCCAGGGTGTGGGCTGACGCAAGCAGAGCGCAGCGGCGCACGCGGGGAGAATCACCAGGGAAACGCACGGGAGGCGCAGAGGACAGAACTTCTCTGCGCCTCCCCCGTCTGGGCGGTTAGAACGCTGACTTCACCTCCAGAAGGAAATGCGTTCCACGCGCTCGCGCACCCAGGCGTAACGCTGCGCGCGCTGCTGCGCCAGGTCGGGCGGCGGATCGGCCACGCCGGTCACTTCCAGCGAGAACGAGGCGGCCACTGCGCCGTAGCAGGCCGCCGTCAGCAGATCGCCCGTCTCCGCCCAGCCCACCAGGAATGCGCCGCAATAGGTGTTGCCCGCCCCCGTTTGATCGATCACCGCGGGCACGGGCACGGCAGGCACGCGCAGCAAGGTATCCTGGCCGCGCTGCCCTACCAGCGACCCCTCCGGCCCCATACGTAGCACGGCGATCGTCGCGCCGTCGGCGAGCATGGCCCGCACCAGCGCTGCCGGATCGTCGTCGCCATAGACCTGCGTTGCTTCCAGGTAGTTGGGTGAGACGATGTCTACCAGCGGCAGGGCTGCGCGGAACTCCGCCGCGTTCTGCGTGACCATATACTGCTGCAACGGTTCCCACAGCAGCGGCGTCTGCGGGAAAAGCGCCCGCCAGGCAGGCAGCGGCGCGGCGTCGGTCAGCAGATACACGGCCCGCGCGCCCCGGTAGACGGGAGGCAGGCGTTCCGGCGCGGGCGCATAGACGAACGGTTCGAGCACTTCCACG
>DDBP01000126.1 GCA_002332795.1 Anaerolineales bacterium UBA2029
GAGCAGGACTTCTCAAACGGCCTCTAAAAAGTGAGCGGCTGCGCAGGGTCACTAATGCCCACCCGCCGTAATATCCAGTCAATCTCCTGGTGCGTGCCCTCGTCCATGGGGACGTAGGGATCGCGCAAGACGGGGCAGGCGATGGCCCCGCGCCGGTAGAGTAACTCCTTGCGGATGCTCAGATTGATCAGCGGCTGATTCTCGAAGCGGATCAGCGGCAGATAACGGTCGAAGATGCGCTCGGCTTCGGCCAGCCGCCCCGCGCTGAAAGCCCGATAGGTCGCCACCAGTATCTCGGTGAAGGCAAAGCCGGTCATGGTGCCCGCCGCGCCCGCCTGCAATTCCTCCAGCAGGAACATGCCGCCCAGCCCGCCGAAGATCGCCAGCCGGTCGGTGCGGGCGCGGATGGCGCGAATCTTGGTCATCAGCGGCGGGTCTTCCATCTTCAGATAGCGGATGTGCGGGATGCGTTCGGCCAGGGTCGCCAGCAGGTCGGGCGAGAGCATCACGTTGGTCACCACCGGATAGTCCTGCACCACGATCGGCCCGTTCAGCGCCTCGGCAATGCGGCTGTAGAGCGCCAGCACCTGTTCCGGAGAAGGATCGTCGAGGTGCGGCGGGGCGATCATCACGCCCGTTGCGCCAGCGGCGAAGGCCGCCTGCCCCAGCGCGATGCAGGTCGCCGTGTCCTGGTGACTGATGCCCACCACCACCGGCACCCGCCCATTGACCGTCTCCATCACCGTGTCCATCACCAGCCGCCGCTCGTCCACGCTGAGCTTGGCCGCTTCGCCCAGCACGCCCAGGATGGTCAGGCCGTATGCGCCCCGGTCGAGCTGAAACTCGATCAGGCGGCGCAGGCTGGGCAGGTCAAGTTGCCGTTCGGCATCGAAGGGCGTGGCCAGGATATTGAAAATGCCCGTGATCGTCGCGCTCATCAGTTACCCCTTTCCCAGGTCTGATCAGGTAGAAGTCTCTGGCATCGGGGGACGGTAGGGCTGCCGGTGCCGGAAAAGCCACACCACGCTTGCGCCAGTCAGGAACGCCCCCACTGCCACCACGCGCATGATCATGTCGAAACCGTAAGCCGTCTGCCAGAAGCCGCTGACCGCCGTCGCCGCGAACCAGCCCACGTTCCACTGCACCATGCCCATGCTGCTGGCAATGTTGTGCAGGTCGGGCGGCAGACTGTCCATCAGCAAGGGCTGAAACACCGGCTGCATGACGTTGCGGAAGGAGATGGCCACCACGTAGCAGAGCACGCCCACGGCCAGGCTGCGAGCCACGCTGAGACCGGCGAACGCCACTGCCGCCACGCTCATGGTGAGCGCCAGCGTGCGGACGCGCCCCCAGTGCCGATCCCACCAGGGATTGGCGAGCGGCAACAGCGCCATGCCCAGCCAGCCCAGGCTGAGGATAGTGCCCACCGTCTTGTCGGATATGTTGAACGTGGTACGGAAAAACAGGTTGTAGAAGGGGAAGGTCAGCCCCCCGGTGAAACCGAACAGCAGCAACGGCAGCGTCAGCCAGGTCAGCCAGCGCCAGGGGATGCGCCCGGAAGCGGTGCTGAACAGGCCGCGCACTGCCGGTGGACGGTGCGTTTCGGCCAGGCGTAGCAGCGGCCAGGCGCTCAGCAGGATCAGCCCTGTCGCGACGCTCAGCGAAAGGCGGTAGGCGAAGGGTGTCTGCTCCGGCGCGAGGCCCGCGACGCGCGTCGCCCCAGGGAACAGTGCCACTGCCAGCAGCGGCAGGAAACCGCCGGTCACGCTGCCGATGGCAGTCGCGCCCATGCTCACCAGGTTGTGATAGGCGAAGACATGCGCCTGATGCTCTGCCCGCACCAGGGTCATCATCAGGGGGGCCATGCCGATCTGCACCGCGCCATAGAACAACCCCACCAGAAACCGGCTGAAGCCAAGCATGGCCAGCGTCGGCCAGGCGACCAGCAGGGCATAGGCGACCGCCAGCCCGACCGTTGACCACAGCGTGACGCGCCGTATCCCCACGCGGTTGGCGAGCAGCCCGATGGGCACGCTGCTCAGAAAGCCGCTCACGCGCGGCAGCGATTGCAACAGGCCGATCGTCTGCGGACTGTAGCCCAGGCTGACGAAGTAGAAGTTCAGCAGGGCGTCGCTGATGCCGATCAGCCCGATATGCAGCAGCGCGTTATAGGCCAGGAATAGCGTCACCTGGTGCGACAGGCCGGGCAGGGCCGGTCGCCAGTTCCGTCGAAGGATACGCCTGAAAAACCTAGTCGCCAACGCCGATCATCTTCTTGCCCGCGATAACGGTCATGCGCACCCGTTGCAGCGCGTCCAGGTCGTCCAGCGGATTGCCGTCCACCACGATCAGGTCGGCGTCCTTGCCCACTTCCAGCGTACCCAGCCGGTGATCCAGCCGACACACCTGCGCCCCGACGAGGGTCGCGCTGCGCAGCGCGTCGTAATTGTCGCGCTTGACGCCAATTTGCACCATGAACTTGAGTTCTGGCGCGACCACGTCGTGTCCCACCGCCGGACTGCCCGCGTCCGTGCCGAAGGCAATGGGCACGCCCGCTTCTGCCGCTCGCACCAGCCCGGCGTAGCGCGATGGGTCGGCGATGGCGCGCTGCCGCTCGGCGATCTTCCACTCCGGTATGTTGAACTGACGGGCGATCTCCGGCTGCGCCTGCATCACCAGCGGGGCGAAGGTGGTCACGATGGGGATGCGCCGCTCCAGCAACAACTGAATGGTCTCCTCGGTCATCGAGCCGCCGTGCTCGATCACGTCCACCCCCGCCTTGGCCACGCGGTAGATGCAGTCATTGTAGGTCGCGTGCGCGGTCACCGGTAGCCGGTTGCGGTGCGCCTCGTCAATCACGGCCTCCAGTTCGGCGTCGGTGAATTCCAGCGTATCGTGACAGCCCATGATCTTGATCAGGTCGGCCCCGCCGCGCACCTGTTCGCGGACGGCCCGGCGCATCTCGTCCGGGCCGCTGGCCTGGCGACAGCACCAGTAGGTGTGTCCGCCAGTCTGAACGATCGCCTCACCGGAGATGAGCAGGCGCGGGCCGGGGAAAATGCCCTGTTCTACCGCCTGCTTGGTGAAGAAATTGGCCTGGTTCATGCCCAGGTCGCGCACCAGGGTGATCCCCGCCCGCAGACACTTGAGCATGTTGGCTGCCGCCTTGTACGCGCTGATCTCCGGCGGATCGTCCATAGACTGCCGGGCCAGGTCGTGAATGCCGTCCCAGGCCAGGTGCGCGTGCGAGTTGATCAGGCCGGGCAGGATGGTCTGCCCGCTGCAATCCACGATCTCGGCGTCGGTCCGTCCCAGGTCGCGGGCGCGTCCCACGGCGACAATCTTGCCCTTCTCCACGGCCACGTAGCCGTCTTCGATGACTTCGTCGCCCACACAGGTCAACACGCGCCCGCCGATGAAGACGCGCGGCGGGGCGGGCAGGTCGAAGATGGGCTTGAGGATTTTCTGGTAACGCCAGGCAGGCGGCTCAGGCATGGTGATTCATCCTTTCTGTGTACAGAGCAATCCCTTCACAACGCCAGAATGCGCTGCGCGGGCGGGTGCGTATCCAGGAAACGGCTGGGCACGCGCGCTTCCCCTTCCGTGACAATCAGTGTGTTGATGGTACGATAGCCGTCCAGACCGGGCCGGTAAATGCCCGGCTCGCACGAAAAGACCATGCCAGGGGCCAGCGGCGTCAGGTCGCCGGGGGCCAGCCAGGGCGCTTCGTGCCCCTGCAAGCCCATGCCATGCCCGATGCGGTGCCGGATCGCGTCTCCCAGACCGGCAGCGCGCAGCGCGTCCAATGCCGCCCGGTTGACTTCAGCGCACGGCGTGCCCGATCGCAGCGCCGCGCGTGCCGCGGCGTCACAGTTGGCGGCGGCTTCGAGACAGTGCCACTGATCGGGTGTCGGCTCGCCCAGGATGAAGGTCGCGCCGCTCTCGGCATGATAGCCGCCCACTGCCGCCCCTATGCCCGCAATGAGCGTCTCGCCCGGCTGCGGGATACGGCGCGATGGCTCGCCGTGGGGCAGGGCCGCGCGCGGACCGCTGTGCACCGTGCCGACGATGTGCACTCCCCGCGCGCCCCAGGCCGGGTCGGCTTCGGCCTCCATTTTCGCCCGCGTGGCAGCCAGACATGCGCCCAGCAGGTCGAGTTCGCTGCCGCCCGCGCGGACGATCTCCGCGCCGTGCGCCGCCAGATACTCCAGGCAATAGTCGGCATAGGTTGCCGCCCGCTCGATCAGGGCCAGTTCCTCCGGCTCTTTGATCCAGCGCATCCGCTCGACCAGCGCCGTCTGCACCAGCAGCGCCCCGAACGTCCGCGCGCACTCGCAGGGCAGGCAGTCCACGCCCAGGCGCGCCGCGCCGGTTTCGCGCACCATCCATTGAAGGGGGTGTTCGTCGCCAGGATATTCGAAGTAAGTGCGGATGTCGGTGATCCAGGTCGCGGCGGCGTTTTCTGCTTCCAACAGGGGCACGAACAGCGCCGGTTCGCCCCGCGCGGGCACATACAGTCCCAGCGGGCGCTCGGACGGGCTGTGCACAAAGCCAGAGGCGTAGATCACGTTATGGGGATCGAGCAACAGCAGGCCGTCCAGGCCCGCCGGTTCCAGCGCGGCCTGTATCTGCGCGACCTTGCGCCGGTAGAAGGCTTCGCCCAGCGGCATCATGGCAGGGTCACCGTCCTGCGCTGCACACCGGCGCGCTGCGCTGCTGCCATCAGCGTGACGGACGTCCCCGCGGGCGCGCGCACCAGCCATTCGACCCGTTTGCGCGTCTGACTCCACTGACGCATCCAGGGCGACCAGGTCGCTTTGCGCTCGTCGCGCCCGGCCAGATGCCCCAGGTCTTGCGACGGCGCGCCCATCACCAGCGCTGCGCCCTCCGGCACCTCCAGCGAGGCGATCACCGGCCCGGCGGTCCCGTGCTCCAGGGCGCGCTGCGTCAGGTGCGTGGGCAGGTAGCCGTGATTGGCGATCACCGCCAAGACATGGTATAGCCCCGGCGCGACCGGCGCGGCCTCCGCCGACTCGATGCGCAGCAACGGTGCGCAGGCAGCGTGCTTCAGGGTGAACAGACAGTTGCTGTGAATGGTGTCGAACAGAAACTGCCGCGCCTCGTCGCTGCTGGCCCAGGAGCGCGGCGGCGGATTGCGGAAGGTGTATATGTGCGTCCAGCCGCCGATCTCCACCCGCCCCAGTTGCGGGTGATCGAACGGCGTCCAGTCCACGAAGCCCCTGCCGCCCAGGTGCGCGTCGTTGTAGGCCAGCAGTTTCAATTCGTCCTCGGTCGAGCGGGCGCGCACCTGATATTTGGCCGGTTCGGTCAGGCCCGCGGCCACCTCCGGATTCCACAGTTCGGTGGAAAAGGTGACGATGCCCAGTTCGTCATACGACCACTGCATCAGCGACCCCAGGCGCGGCTGAGAGGGATCGGGCGTGAATTCCTCGTAAACGGAGATGACGGGGTAGCCGGTGAGCGCCGTGCCCATCTTGCCGATGGTCTCGTAGAGTTCCAGGTCGAAACGGGGCAGCGTGCTGTCCGGCGCGACCAACGACGGGCGCAGGTGCACCCCGCCGTGTGTATGGTAGCACTGCATCCCCGTCAGGTTGGGGTGATCCAGCAGGAAGCGCATCACGGCTGCGGCTTCAGGTTCCGAGAGCGGGAATTCGCCCGCGCCATATTCGCGGAATTCGGGCCGCCAGCCCGCCGGGAAATTGCGGTTGAGGTTGCCGTCGCGCGGCTTTTCGATCGCGATGGTCACACCGTCCCACTCGCCGCGGATGATCCCTTCGGGGTACAGGCGGTAGTAGGGGCCAGGGCCGGTCTCCCCCGGTTCGCGCAACACCATCAGACGCGGATCGTCCGGCGAAACCTTCCACTCGCCGGCGGGGTCTTCGATGCGCATCTGCACGATCAGTCCGTCGCCGTTGATGTCGTGCTGACACAGGCCGCGCGTTTGTTCTTCGCCGGGCAGATAGCGCCCGTTGCCGCACCAGTGATGCGGGGTGGTCAGGCTGATCTCCGCGCCGTCCGGATTCACGCGCGGCAGGATGTAGAAGGTCAGGTGATCCAGCAGCCAGGTGACGAAGTCGTCTGTGCCGTAGCGGGTCAGCAGGTACCAGATGGTGTAGAGCGCCGTCTGCGAGGTAGCGACCTCTTCAGCGTGAATGTTGGCGTCAATGTAGAAGGCTGGCTTCTCGTGGTGCGGGCCAGTGGCGGAGTTGGTGAGGGTCATACACCAGACCTCGCGGCCCCGCCAGCTTGTGCCCAGCGATTCCAGCGTCGCCAGGTGCGGGTACGCCTCGGCCAGGCCGTACAGGTGCGCCGTCAGTTCGTCGTAGAGAAAGTACTCGCCGAAGTCAATCTCGTAGCCCATCGCTTCAGAACTCCCGCTGCACGCACGCCGGATCGGGCCGCACGAACTGCCCCCAGCCCGGCTCGCCAGTGATCACCCCGTCGGCGAAGACCGTCCTGCCGTTGACCAGTGTGCGGCGAATCCGCCCCTGAAAGGTCATGCCCTCGTAGAGCTTATCGCTGGCCTTGGAGCGACTGAACAGCATCTCCTGGCTGATGGTGGTGGTCAGGGACGGATCGTAGAGCACCAGATCGGCATCTGCGCCGACGGCGATCGTGCCCTTGCGCGGGTAGATGCCAAAGCGCCTGGCCCCGTTGGTGCTGATCAGGCGCACGGCGTGTTCGATGCTCAGCCGCCCCTTGAGCGCGGCGTCCATCATGCCCAGCACCAGTTCTTCGACGCCGGGCGCGCCGGGCGGGGTGCGCCAGATGTCGGTGCGGGCGCGTTCCTTCTCCTCCACTGTGAACGGCGAGTGATCGGTGGTGACGGCGATCAGGCTGCCATCGGCCAGCCCTTCCCACAGCGCGGCCTGATCTTCCGGCTGACGCAGCGGCGGGTTGACCTTGGCATAGGGGCCGACGCGCAGCAGGTCCGCTTCGGTGAAGAAGAGGTAGTGCGGGCAGGTCTCCGCCGTGACCGGCGCGCCCGTCCGCAGAAAACGGCGCACGGTCTCCAGGGCCAGGCGCGAACTGACGTGCGCGATGTGCAGGTTCGCCCCCACCGTCTCGTTGAGCGTCAGCAGCGAGGCGATGGCCACCGCCTCCACGTGCGGCGGGCGCGATTCCCCGTGCGCGGCGATGTCGTTGCGGTTGGCCGCCTTCAACTGCTGCGTATACCACTGAATCAGGTCTTCGTTTTCGGCGTGCACGGTGCACACCAGGCCGGTTTCGGCGATCAGGTGCAGCGCCTGCAACTGCTCGGCGATGTGCGGCAGGCACAGTCCCTCGAACTCGTCGTAGCGCGCCGCCGGAGCGGTGGTGGTGAAGATTTTGAAGCCGATGGCTCCCTCCGCCACCATGTCGGCGATCTCCTCGCGGCGCAGCAGACCGGGAGCCGCGTAGAGCGCGTAGTTGACGTAGGCGTTCGCTTCGGCCAGGGCGCGGCGGGCGCGGAAGATGTCGCCCGTGGCACAGCATGGCTTGGAGATGGGCATCTCGAAGACGGTGGTGACGCCTCCCGCCGCGGCGGCCTGTGTCTCGCTGGCGAAGTCGCCGCGCTCCGGGTAGGCAGGCGCGCGGCAATGCCAGTGAATGTCCACTGCGCCCGGCAGCACATACTGCCCGCTGGCGTCGAGCCGTTCGCGCGCGCCGGCTGGCGTGCCGCGTTCCAGCAGGGCGGCGATCCGCCCTCCGCTGATACCAATGTCCAGCGGGAAGATGCCGTGCTCGGTGACGACGTTGCCGTTGGTGATCAGGGTCTCGAAGTCCATGTGGCGGGTTCGCTTTCGTAAAAGGCCTCAGTCACTCCGCCCCAGCAGGGCGCGATCGGCGAAATCCATCAGGATGCGGACGGTCGAGGCGTACTCGGCCAGATCAACGTATTCGTCGGCGGCGTGCGCGACTTCGTAGCTGCCAGGGCCGAAGACGATCATCTCGCCGCGCATCAGACCGGTCAGGTGTTTGGCGTCGCTGCCTGGCAGGTAACCCACTGGCCCCGGCGAAGCCCCCAACTCGCGGGCCGCACAGTCCAGGAACAAACGCGCCAGCGGCCCTTCGGCAGTGGAACTGAACCAGTGCGAGACCTGGAAGCCGCTCAGCGAGACTTCCGCCGGCGCAATCTCCACCTCGCGCACGACCTGTTCCAGCTCGGCCTGTACGGCGGTGGGGTCTTCGCCGGGGATCATGCGCCGGTCCAGGTAGATCACGCAGTGATCGGGCACGGCGTTGGCGGTGCTGCCGCCCTGGATCACGCCGACGTTGCAGGTGGGCACGCCGACCATCGGGTGAACGCGCTCCGCCAGGGCACGGTGATAGGCTTCCAGCGCCAGCACGATGCGGGCCATGGCGGTGATGGCATTGACGCCGCGGTCGGGATTGGTGGCGTGCGCTGAGCGCCCGTGCACCCGCACCGTCGCCCGCAGCACGCCTTTGTGCGCGGTCGCGACGCGGTTGTGCGTCTGCTCGCCGACGACGATGAAGTCGCAGGCGGGCAGGTGACCCGCCTCGGCCAGCCAGCGCGTGCCCAGTTGACCGCCGGTCTCCTCTTCGGCGGCGGCGACCAGCAGCAGCGTCCCGCGCAATCGCTCGCGCTGCGCCGCGACGTGCGCCGTCGTGATCATCATCGCCGCCAGGGGAGCCTTGTCGTCCACGCTGCCTTTGCCATAGAGCCTGCCCTCGCGGATGGTCGCGCTGTAGGGATCAACCGACCAGCGCTGCGCCTCCGCTGCGGCGACGGGCACCGTGTCAATGTGCGCGTGCAGCATGATCACCGGCTCGCCGTGCCCGACGGCGGCTACCACACTGGCCGCTTCCGGCCTGGCTTCGGGGGCCAGGACGCGCGCGTCGCAGCCCGCCTCCTGCAACCACGCCGCGATGGCCGCAGCGATGGCGCGGGTGTCGCCCGGCGGGTTGGGCGAAGGGATGCGCACCAGCTCCTGCAGCAGCGCCACCGGATCGGCCTGCCAGCTCATAATTCGCCCTCAATCTGCGCGTAGAAGCAGCACCAGTCGCCGGTCTGCACAGTGGGCAGCGCGCGCAGCCCGAAGATCATCCCTTCGACCGGCGTGCGCAGTTCGGCCAGCAGGTCGCCATAGACATCCACAATGCGCGCCAGCAACGCTCCGGCGGGCATCCGTTGCTGGTAGACCAGCCCCGGCTCGGCGACGAACAGTCCACTGGCCGGAGCCAGCAGAGCGTGCTGAAAGCCTGTGTACCATTTTTCGGCGTAGGTGGGCGTCCCCGGAATCATCCGGTAATGGCGCAGCACGTTGAGCACGCCGTCGGCCAGGGTGCGCGCGCAGCGCCGGAAGTCCTGCGGAGACGTGGCCGGACGCCCGCCCAGTTCGACGGTGAGGGCTGGCTTGCCCACCTCGTGCATCACCGCACCGGGCGACCCCGACGGGCGGATGTTCTTCAGGATCAGCGACCAGCCCTTGCCCATTGCCTTGGCCAGCTCGATGGCTGCCGGATCGGTGGTGGTGAAGATGGTCTCGGAAAGGTACGAGTGCGCCCCGCCAGAGTGGATAGAAATCTCGAAGGACGCCACCTCGCGCAGCCACTGACTGTGCGCGTGCGCCAGCCGTTCCGTCAGGTAGCCGTCGGCGCGCCCCGGATAGATGCGGTTGAGATCGTAGCTGAAGGTGTCCAGCGGGTTGCCGCGCTGCGCTGCCTCGAAGGCGGGCACATTGAGCACGGGCACCAGCACCAGGCTGCCGCGCAGGGTAGCCGGGTCAACCTCGGCGGCCAGCCAGTGACAGGCCAGCGTGCCTTCTGGCTCGTCGCCGTGAACGACGGCGTCCACCCACAGGCATGGCCCTTCCTCGACGCCGTTGAGGACGATCACCGGGATTTCCAGCGGACGACCGCCCGGCAGATTGGTGACCGGAATCACGCCGCGCGCGCGGGTGCCGGGGGCGGCGGTCGCCGTGCCAACCGTCACAGAGGGCATGACAGACTCTCACTTTCTAGACGCGATAGCGCTCAATGACCGGGCGCATGCGTTCCAGGGCCTCGCGAATCTTGTCGGTGGCTTGCAGGTAGCTGATGCGCAGATAGCCGCCCCAGTTTTCGCCGAAGCCCGTGCCAGGGAAGATCAGCACGCGCCCTTCCTTCAGCAACAGATAAGACAGTTCGGTGGCGTGAATGCCCGTAGACGAGCTGTTCGTCCACAGGAAAAACGCGCCGCGCGGATCGCTGTAGTCCAACCCCATGGCGCGCAGACCGTCCATCATCACCCGCCGACGCTCGGCGTAGATGCGCTGAAACTCGCGCAGCGGCTCGTCCGGCCCGCTGAGCGCGGCCA
>DDBP01000015.1 GCA_002332795.1 Anaerolineales bacterium UBA2029
CCGACGGATCGGTGAGCTGAATGGCTCGCCAGGCCAGTTGGCGCACGCCTGGATCGGGGTCTTTCTCGTAGAGATGTTCCAGGACCTGCAGCACGCGCGGGTCATCCTGTACCGTGCTCAGGAAACGGATGGCGCGTTTGCGGTCTTCGGGATCGGCGCTGCGCAGCAATTGCAGGCTGCGTAGCAATTCGCTGGAAGGCGAAGTTCCTGCTTCGGTCATGGTTGCTTACCACCCCCTATCCACAGTCAGCAGTCACCGCAGCGGGGACCGGCCCCGCTACGGCCCAAAGCCGGTCGAACTCCTCCAGATAGGCGCGGGCGATGTCCGGGTTGTGGATGATCAGCATGTTCTCGTCGTTTTCGTTGGCCGCGCGGTTGGAAAAGTTGAACGATCCCATGGCCACAATGGCTTCGTCGAAGATGAAAACCTTGTGATGCATCACGTCAGGATTGCCATCCTGACGGATGTCCAGGCCAGCGCAGAGCAAGGGTTTGACTCCGCTGCGGCTGCTGGCTTCGACAATCCCTTTCACCTCCAGTTCACCCGCCTGAGCGCGGTCGCGCAGCAGCAGCATGACGCTGCGTTCCGTGCCGTTTTCCTTCCAGCGCAGGCTTTCGGTGAAGGAAAAGGCCATGAAGCGTACCGAGTGCGCCTCAGAGATCAACTCGGCCAGGCGCGCGCCCAGATCGCCTTCGGACTCGAAGTAGGTCTCGATGCGCGTGCCTTCGACCGTGATCACGGGATTGGCCACGGTCTTGGGCGAGCTAGCCCCAAACTGGCCCGCGAAAAGTTCCTCAAACTCCGCCGTGTAGTTCTGGGCCAGGCGGCTGGAGCGGATGAGCATGGAATTGTTGTTGTTGCGGTAGAAGCCATTTGGTTTGAAGTTGGTCGAGCCTGTCCACACATACAGCCCGTCAATGACCACGTACTTGTTGTGCATATAGCCCCGCCGTGCCTCGTCGGACACGACTGGAATGCCCGCCAGTTCGAGCTGATCGAAAGTCGCGTCGGGGTCTTCCAGACCATATTCGCCGTCGGTGACCACACGCACGCGCACGCCGCGTTCTTTGGCACGCAGCAGCGCATCGGTGACCGGCTGCGATTCCAGTTCGTAGATGGCCATGTCTACGGTCTGTTGCGCGCGATCAATCGCGGCCACCAACGCCGCCTCGACGGGCGAGTCGTGAAAGGTGCTTTCGCTAGCCCCTGGCACCGGCGCAGTGAAATAGAGCTGGAACCAGCCGCCATCGTAGCCGCCAGGGATAGGCACCAGGGCTGTAGACGGAGCGACAACCGGCTCCGCCGCGCTATCGGGGGTGGGTGGAGCTTCTTTCGGCCCGGTGTGCAGTACGTCAACGCCCAGGGCGTATTGCGCGAACAGGACAATCAGCAGCAAGATGACGCCTGCTGTTCCCCCCAGGGTCAGGCGCTGACTGGTGGTACGCTGGGCCGGGCGACGGCGTCTGCGGCTGCTACTCTGGCGATCCATACTCATCTCCTGAAAGGGGCGGTGTTGTTGGCGCAGGGGGAGGCGATGGGCGGCCCGGCAACGGCGGCGCGGGTGTCGCGGGCGGCACGGACGCAGTGGGCGGCGTGATGTCCGGCGGGCGCTCCGGCGTCAGGCGGGCCATCAGGCCGGCGAGCAACTCCGCGTTGGAATGACTCGCATGATCGGCCAGCCAGGCGGCGATCTCTTCGTCGCTGAAGACGGGCGCGTCGTCCCCGTAAAGTTCCTGGCTGAGTTGGTTGACCATCTGGAACGTGCGCGTCAGCCAGTCGGCGTCTTTCTTGAAACGGTAGGTCACCAGCCAGTTGAGGCGCGTCATCAGGCGGGTGAGCGCATAGCCCTTGTTGGCGACCTGCTCCTCGTCGGGCGGAGCACCCGCTGACCCCGACAGACGCGCCGCCAGGTGACGGGCGCGCGCCAGCCCCCATTCGACGAAGGGGATGGCCTCGTCGTCGTGCAGACCATCGCGCACCTTCTCGCTGGAGACGATGGCGTCTTCGATGAGGCGGGTCACGCGCTCTGTGTCTTCGGGGGAGAGGGGAGGCATAGCCTGCTCAACTCCGCGCTCCACATGTCGGTAAGCCCCATTTTAGCGAATGGGTGAAGAATAATCAACGTGCGCCTGTGCTTCTCTCTCGTCTCTGGGACGAATCTCACCGCGCAGATCACAGGCTGGTCGCAGAGTCGCTCGCCCTCGCTGTCTTTGGCGTTCTGAGCGTCTCGGCGGTTGCCCTACGTCATGCTCCCACTGAGAAGCAGGCGCATGGTCGCTGCGTCCACGTTGCCGCCGCTCAGGATCACGCCTATATGTCCGCTCAGGTGCACCGCCCCGCTCAGCAAAGCGGCTACGCCCAGCGCACCGGATGGCTCTACAACCAGCTTGGTGCGGAAGAACAGGAAACGCACTGCTTCGGCGATGGCCGTCTCGCTGACGGTGACCATGTCGTCCACATAGGTCATCACCAGGGGGAAGGTGAGCGTTCCCAGCGACGGCGTGCGCGTCCCGTCGGCGATGGTGGGTGGGTTGTGCACGGTGTGCAGGACGCCGGTGCGGAACGAGCGCGTCGCGTCGTCGGCAACTTCTGGTTCTACCCCGATCACCCGGCAGGCAGGGCAGACTGCCCTGGCAGCGATGGCCGATCCGCTCAACAGGCCGCCCCCTCCGCAAGGCACTAACAGCGCATCGAGGGGGCCGACCTGTTCGAACAGTTCCAGCGCGGCGGTGCCCTGCCCGGCCACGATCTCCAGGTGATCGTACGGGGGGACGATGGTATAGCCGTGTTCGGCGGCCAGGGCCTCGGCGATGGCTTTACGGTCGGCGGTGACTGGATCGTAGGGGATCACGTGTGCGCCGTAGTGTTCGGTGGCGGCTCGCTTGATGGCAGGGGCGTTGTCCGGCATGACCACATGAGCTGTCACGCCGAGCAACTGACAGGCCAGGGCCACTGCCTGAGCATGGTTACCAGACGAATAAGTGATGACACCGCGCGCGCGTTCCTCAGCGGACAACTGACTGATAGCGTTGTACGCCCCGCGAAACTTGAAAGCGCCCACGCGCTGCAGATTCTCGCACTTGAGCCATACTTCGGCCCCCACATAAGCATTGAGGGTGCGCGAAGACATCACTGGCGTGCGGTGCGCCAACCCTTCCAGGCGTCGAGCCGCGGCCTGCACTCGCGCGAACAGCGTGCCGTGATCCGGAATCATGGCGGTGACTCTGCTCCCCGTGAGACGCAATCGCCATGCGCGGAATTATAGGCCCGTAAGGCAAAGTTCACGAATCGCGTGTATGGGGGCATTTTGTCTGTGGGGCAGGGGTGAACCGCGGAGGCGCGGAGCAGGGCACAGGGTCTTGATTCCCTGTCTTCGGAGGGAACAAAGGGAGTCTTTGGCTGGAGCGGAAGGGTGAAGAATTCAGCGCCCGGCCAGGCGACGTTGGCGCTGCGCCTCGAAGAGCAACACGCTGGCGGCGATGGCTGCGTTCAGCGACTCGACTCCGCGCGCCAGGGGGATGGCGACAGTGGTGTGAGGAAGGTTGCGCACCCGCTGACGCGGCCCGTGCGCTTCTCCGCCGACTACCAGCAGGGTGGGCTGTGTCCAGTCGAATGCCTCGTAGGACACGTCACCGGCAGCGTCGGCCACCACGATATGCAGGTCGGGGAACTGCTCCGGCAAGCGATCCCAGTCCGACCAGAGCAGAGGCAGGCGGAAATGGCCGCCCATGCCCGCCCGCAACACCTTGGGGTTGAAAGCGTCCACTGTGCCAGGTGTCAGGGCCAGCGCATCCACGTTTGCCGCGGCTGCCGTGCGAATGAGCGTGCCCAGGTTACCAGGGTCTTGCCAGCCATCGGGTACCAGCACCAGGCCGGGCGCGGCTGGAACGGGCAGTGCGGGCCAGGGGAAGACACCCAGGATGCCCTGCGGCGTTTCGGTATCGAACAGTTCGGCCAACAGGGGCGGGGTCACGGCCAGACAGGGCACTCCCTGGGCCGAGAGGCGCTCGATCAGCTCGCGGGCGGCCTGTTCTGGATCGGGGAGATGCAGCACGTAGTCCGGCAGCACTCCCGCCGATACGGCGTCGGCCATCAGGCGCACCCCTTCGAGCACCAGGCGGCGCTGCTTGCGACGGGTGCGCGACTGTCGTTGCAGCAGGCGCACCTGCTTGAGGCGTTCATTGGCCGGGCTGGTGATGAGCGTCATGGCCGAAGATACACTCGCGCGATCTGTCCCCAGCGGGTAACTATGTTCATGCCGATCGTAAAGCAAAAAACCGGCGATCTGATCGGGCGCAGCCGCCGGTTTCGTCAGTCAGAGAGTGTGTGGCGTTCAGGCCTGTTTGACCAGCGACACCAGCGATGCAAAGGTGTTGCTGTCGCGCACAGCGATATCCGCCAGAATCTTGCGATCCAGCTCCACGCGAGCCTGCTTCAGGCCGTGCATCAGGCGGCTGTAGGTGAGGCCGTTCAGGCGGGCAGCCGCGTTGATGCGCGCGATCCACAGGCGGCGCAGGTCGCGACGGCGCGTGCGGCGGTCGCGGTAGGCGTACCACTGACTCTTCATCATCGCTTCGTTGGCGCGACGGAACAGCCGGTGCTTGGTGCCCCACTGCCCGCGGGTCATCTTCAGGATTTTCTTGTGACGGCGGCGCGTGACGAAACCGCCCTTGACACGAGTCATACCGCTTGCTCCTTAGGTCCAGAGACCGGCCCGCAATGCTCAGGCCGGGGGATTTTGCTTGTACTTGCTCAGATAAGGGGCCAGCCGACGAATGCGCTTGATGGCACCGGGCGCAGTCACTTCCAGCATCTGATCGAACTGACGCTTGACGCGGGCCGACTTACGACGGCGCAGGTGACTCTTGCCGCCTTTGGTGCGCATGACTTTCCCCGACGCGGTGATCTTGAAGCGCTTGGCTGCCGCCTTGTAGGTCTTCAGCTTAGACTTCTTCTGCTTGGTTTTGGCCACGACCAGGACTCCCGCTCAACATGCCAGTACCGCACCGAAGTGCGGCACAGAACTAACCGTTACTTTCCACGCCAGAGGGCGAAACCGGCTTATTTCTTCTTGTCGGTGGCCGGAGCAAGCACCATGAGCATGGTACGACCTTCCATGTTCGGTTCCTGCTCGACCACGGCGATATCTTTCAGCTCGTCGGCCACTTCCTGCAGCATTTCACGCGCAATTTCAGGATACGTGATTTCGCGGCCACGGAAACGCACGCGCACCTTGACTTTCATGCCCTCTTCCAGCCAGCGCCGCGCGTCGCGCACCTTGAACTGGCGGTGATGGTCGTCTGTCTTGGGGCGCAACCGGATTTCTTTGACTTCGATCTGTTTCTGCTGTTTGCGCGCCTCGCGTTCTTTCTTGGCGCGCTCATACTGAAACTTGCCGAAGTCCATGATCTTGCAAACAGGCGGGACCGCGTTGGGCGCAACTTCTACAAGATCGAGGTCGCGCTGCGCTGCGATCTCCAGCGCCTCTCGCAAAGACACGACGCCCAGATTCTCGCCGTCATCGGTGATCAGGCGGACTTCTCTGGCGCGTATCCGTTCGTTAACCCGGTATTCTCCTGCGCTGATGGTCTCGTATCCTTTCGTGGCATCGCGGGCCAATCTAGCCGGTCATTGGTGGCAAGCAGTGTAGCATACGGGAAAAGATTCGTCAACCGTCAGGCGAAAAATCGCCCAGTCTTTCCCGTAAGGTGTGCTCACTCATGGTCTCTTACAACACGAACTGCTCGTTGAGTTCTGGGATGTCTATCTGCTCGAAGCCCGCCTCATTCCGCAAGGCATCGGCCAGGGCCAGCGCCGCCGGTTCTTCCCCGTGTACCAGGAACGTCTGGCGCGGGCGCTTGGTGATGGCAGCCGCCCAGGCGACCAGCTCGTCGTGATCGGCATGGCCGGAGAAGCCGTTGAGCACTTCCACCCGCGCCCGCACCTGATGTTCTTCGCCGAAGATGCGCACGACCGGTTCGTGCTCCACCAACCGACGCCCCAGTGTATCGGGAGCCTGCCAGCCGACGATGAGGATGGTGTTGGCGGGGTCGCCGATGCGGTTGCGCAGATGGTGCAGGATGCGTCCTGTTTCGGCCATGCCGCTGGCGCTGATGACGACAAACGGTTCGCGCAGGAAGTTGAGTTCCTTGCTCTGCTCGACGGAGCGGGTGTAGCGTAACTGGTCGAAGCCGAAGGGATCGCCTTCCTGCAGCATGAATTGCCGGATTTCGGCGTCGTAGGCTTCGGGGTGCAGGCGAAAGACTGAGGTCACGTTGATCGCCAGAGGGCTGTCTACGTAGATAGGCAGTGGCGGGATGTCGCGGGCGAGCATCATTTTGTGCAGGGTGTAGACCAGTTGCTGGGTGCGCCCTACGGCGAAGGCGGGGATGATCAGCGCCCCGCCGCGCCGATAGGTCTCGTTGACGATCTGCTCCAGCCTCTTCTCGGAGTCTGCGTAGGGTTCGTGTTTACGCCCACCATAGGTGCTTTCCAGCAACAGCACGTCGGCATGTTCGACGGTCTCCGGGTCGCGGATGATGGGGATGCCCACGCGCCCCAGGTCGCCACTGAAGACCAGCCGCACGTCACGTCCGGCATCGCGATCCTCGATGTCCAGCGTGACAATGGCGCTGCCCAGCATATGTCCCGCGTCCTGCAAGGTCACGGTGACGCCGGGCAACACCTCGCGCGAGCGGTGATAGCCGATGGCGTTGAAATATTCCAGGCTGTTCACTGCATCTTCGGTGGTGTAGAGCGGCTGAATGGGTGGCTCGTTGCGGCGGGCGCGCTTCTTGTTGACGAACTCGGCGTCTCGCTCCTGGATATGGGCGCTGTCCAGCAGCATGGTGGCGCACAGATCGCGGGTGGCGAAGGTGCAGACGATGTCACCGCGGAAGCCCGCCTTGACCAGGTTCGGGATGTTGCCGCTGTGATCAATGTGCGCGTGACTGAGGATCATCACGTCTACGCTGGCTGCGTCGAAGGGGAAAGTGCGATTGCGCTCGAACGACTCGCGCCGCGGCCCCTGGTACAGCCCGCAGTCGAGCAGCAGCCGGTGCCCGTTCACTTCGATCAGGTGTTGCGAACCGGTCACCGTGCGCACAGCGCCATGAAAGGTGATTTTCATTGCCTCTTTCCTCCCGCGACGTTCAGTCGCCTTCGTGCGGCGATGTGAGCTGTGCCGTCACCTGCGCCAGCACAGCCAGCATCTCTGCCCCATAGGCGGCGCGCCGCCAGGGTCCCAGGCCGGGGATGTTTTCCAGTTCTTCCAGGCTGCTGGGAGCCAGCCGCGCCAACGCCCACAGTGTCTCACGCGGGACAATCACGTCCGATTCGACGCCGCGCTCGGCAGCGCGCTTCTTGCGCCATTCGTGCAGCGCCTGGTAACGCTCGTGCACCAGGGGATCGTAACTCTGGTTGCGCGTCGGGGGGCGCGGCGTCCTGGCGCGGCGACCTCGCGCGACCGCTTCCAGAATGGCCTGTCCTTCCTTGAGAATCACCTGGGGACTCAGGCCGGGCACAGTCCGCAAGTCGTCCGGATGGCGCGGCCCCAGCCTGGCCAGGGCGACCAGCACTTCGTCGCTGAAGACTTTGAAATGCGGGCGATCCAGCCGCCGGGCGATGGCATCGCGCAGCAGGTATAGTTCGCGGGCCACGGCGATTTGCTGCGGGGTCAGATCGCGCACACCGGGTATCCGCCAGTAGCCTTCCGGGTCGAAGGGGCGCTCGGCGGGAGAGATGGCGCACAGGGCGTCGAACATCTCGCGCGCTTCTTCCAGCCGGTCGAGCGACACCAGCTCTGCGTAGAGATGGTCGCGCAACGCGGGCAGGAAGTGCGTGTCCATTTGCGCGTAGCGCAACTGCTCCTGGGGGAGGGGCCGCTGTGTCCAGTCTGCCCGCTGATGCTTCTTATCCACCGTGACGCCGAAGAGGTCTTCCAGAATGTTGCCCAGCCCTGTTTTCGTCCAGCCACATACTCGCGCGGCCAGCATGGTATCGAACAGGTTGGTGAAGGAGAAGCCGAAATCGCGCTTCAGCGAGAGAATATCATATTCCGCCGCGTGGAAGACGATCTCAATGGCCGGGTCGGCGAACAGATCGTTGAGCGCCGCAAGGTTATCAACGGCCAGCGGGTCTACGATGATGTCTTCGCTGCGCGAGGAAAGCTGAATCAGGCAGACTTGCTCCTGGTAGGCGTACAGACTGTTGGACTCGGTATCGGCAGCGATCAATGGCTCGCGTCGCAGGCGGTCTACAACACGGCGGAGGCTGGCTGTGGAGCGTACCAGGGTAGGGGCGGGCAGCTTAAACGGGCCAGGCATAGGCGCTCCCGACGCGCACAGGCACTATCGCCCCCCAAGAGCAGATCGTGCTATGGCGTTGTGGCATGGTTCGTTGAGGTGCAGATGATCGTGTGTGTACTGGCATGTTGCCAATTATGACGTGTTGAATGACTCCGGGCAAACAGCGCTCGATCGAGGTGCATTCGCCTTTTGGGGCAGAGATCTTGAACCGCAGAGACGCCAAGAGTGCAGAGGAAAACAAAGAAGACTCTGTGCCTTTCTCTGTGACCTCTGCGCCTCTGCGGTGACTTCCGCCCCCGAATCCGAATGCACCCCTCGACCCCGTTGACGGCGTCATGGCGCGGATGGGCCTTCGCTCGTCTCGGTCTTGTCCAGGAAGGTGTCCAGGTGTTGCATGAGCGCGTCGGGATCGTCTTCGGTCAGGTAGTGTCGCGCACCGGGGATCAGGTGAGGGCCATCGGCCAGGGGCAATTTGCTTTTCCAATGACGGGCGAGAACTGGAGGAAAAACCGGGTCATCTGCTCCCCAGATAAGCAGCGTCGGGACTCGCCGCAGGGCGCTCAGACCGTCTTCGATTTCGCGCAACAGAGGAGTGGAGGGGTGATTGGGATGTGTCCCGATCATGCGCGGAAATTGAAACAGCGCCACGCGCTGACGGGCTTCGCGGAAAGGAGCGCGGTAGGCCATCATCACGGCGGGCGAGAGCTGACGGGCTGTCCAGCGCTGCAGCCCCAATGGGAAAGCCAGGTTCAGAATGCCGAACAGCAGTTCCCCAATCCCCGGCGTGGCGACCAGGCGAACGACCGGGTGCAGGGGGAAGGTGGAAGTATGGGTGAAGACCCAGGAATTCATGATCACCAGCCGCCGGACGTTTTCCGGATAGCGGATGGCATAGCCCAGGGCGAAGGCTGCGCCCCAGTCCTCCATGATCAGGGTGACGTTGCGCAGTCCCAGGCCCTGGATGAACTCAACCGCATTGTAGATGTGGCGGCGCAGGGTGTGGTACCGACGGCTGGTCGGCTTGTCGCTGAGGCCGTAGCCGACGTGATCCATCGCCAGGCAGCGGTAACCCTGGGCCGCATAACACACGATCAGCGCGCGATAGGCGAAGCTCCACGTCGGATAGCCGTGGAAGAAGATCAGCGGAGGGCCGTCGCCGGGGCCTTCGTCTATGTAGTGTATCCGGATGCCATCGCTGAGCGTGAAATAACGCGACTTGAACGGGTAAAGCGCACGAGTCGTTTCGGGCAACACCGACGTTGCCATGAGTATCCTTTCTGACGGCCTGGCACGACAGACAGACGGGCTGCGCGTGGCATTCAGCAAGGCCCACGCCCGGCGTTGCGGCGAGTCGGCGGCCTGTTCGGGACGCGATCCGCCGACGGACGTGTCTCTCATTATACTGGCAGGCGCGATTTTGCGCGGATGGCGGACTTGTTCCAAAATGGCACGGTGTGCCCCGCAGGGCGCAGCACTCTGGCGGGGGGATTTCAGGGGCGGACGGGGCTAGAGCAAGCGTTAAGG
>DDBP01000395.1 GCA_002332795.1 Anaerolineales bacterium UBA2029
CACCGATCAGATTGACGAAGACAAGCTGCAACTGGCCAAAGACTTCCTGGCCTATGGGAAGCTGACCTATGAGGCGGGAGTGCGCATCTGGACTGAGCTGGGCTTCGACCCGATCGTCATGGATGTCTACGACGATCCGGAGCTGACGAAGCCGCTCCCGTACTTCCACAACGAGGACGTCTTCTCGATGATCAAGCAGATGCAGCCCAGCCTGGCCCCTGAGTATCTCGGCCCGCAGTATGCCGACGCCCTGGCGATCATCGGCTCGGCCACGTGCTACGACATTCTGGAAGGCGGCGTTCCGCCCGCCGAGGCGCTGGCCAGCCTCAAGGAGCAGTTGGCTTCTATGGAGTAGGTCAGACCCTGGCCGCCGGGTTGGAGCTTATGTGCTCCAACCCGGTTTGTCTCCGATCCGCCGTTCGCTCTCAGATAGTCTTGTCCGGGGCGTGTGCCTGTAGCCAGGGGAGCCAGAGAAATTGCCATGAAGCAGGTGAGCACCTTCCTGACGAGCCGCAAGGTAGCTCCATACGTCTTCCTGATACCGTTCATGACTCTGTTCGTGCTGTTCAAGGTGTGGCCAGCCGTCCTGGCCGTCTATATGAGCTTTCAGGATGCGCAGGGCGTCCGCTCGGAGACCTGGGAATGGGTCGGCCTGGCCAATTACGCCAACGTCCTCAGCAACGCGCGTTTTCAGACGGCCCTGCGGGTGACGACTTCCTACACCATCGGCACCCTGCTGGTGCTGGTTCCCCTCCCGCTGGTGCTGGCCGCCATGCTCGATTCGGGCCGCGTGGTGAAAAGTACGTTCTTCCGGGTCGTCCTGTTCCTTCCCGCCCTGACCTCGCTGGTGGTCGCCGGGACGATCTTCCGCATCATTCTATCGCGGACGGGGCTGCTCAACGCCGCGCTCGAAGCCACCCTGGGCATCCCGCCGCGACGCTGGCTGGAAGTGGCCGATCTGACGCTGCCCTCGCTGATCATGATCGCGGCCTGGCGCTGGACGGGCATCAACATCCTTTATTTCAACTCAGGGTTGGTGAACATTCCCAGAGAGCTTTATGAGGCAGCCGCCATTGACGGGGCCAACGGGGTACAAATCTTCTTCAGAATCACGCTACCTTTGCTCAAGCCCATCACGTTCTTCGTGACCATTCTGACCATCATTGGGGGCTATCAGGTCTTCGTCGAACCCTTTGTGCTCTACACCACGGGCAACTCGCCCGGCAACAGCGGTTTGACGGTGGCCCTGCACCTCTACCGGACGGCCTTCCGCGACTTCTACCTGGGGCCGGCGGCAGCCATGGGCGTGATTCTGGCGCTCATCATCTGTGCGCTGTCCCTGCTACAGTTCCGGTTCTTCGGGGTATTCAAGAAAGAGGCATGAGGTGATGGGTAGCACAGGCCAGCTTTCAACACGCAGAATGCAAGAGCCGATCTCTGCCGGGCGCAAGCCCATACCGGTTTCGACCATCCTGCTCACTGCGCTCTTTCTATTCCTGGGGTTTGTGTTCGTCCTGCCGCTGTACTGGCTGTTCATCAGTTCGCTGAAACCACAGCAGCAGATCTTCGCCTATGGCTTCAAGCTCATCCCCGCCCAGGTGACGCTGGACAACTATCATCGTCTTTTTTCCGAACTGCCTTTTGAGCGCTGGTTCGTCAATTCCGTCCTGCAGTCCGCCGGATACGCCATCGTCACCGTCAGTGTGTGTGCACTCGGCGGGTTTGCGCTGGCCAAGTATCGTTTCCCGCTGCGCAACACGATCTTCTTTTCCATTCTGCTGGTGCAGATGATCCCCTTCCATCTGCTGATCGTGTCTCTGTTCGTGATCATCATTGACCTGCACCTGGTAGACAGATACTGGGGCGCGATTCTGCCGCTGGCGGCGCACCCCATCGGCATCTTCTTCATGCGCCAGTACATGCTTTCGCTGGACGACGAAATGCTCAACTCGGCGCGGGTTGACGGGGCCAACGAATACCGTCTGTTCTTCTCCATTGTCCTGCCCAATATCAGACCCGCGGTGGCAACCCTGCTGGTGCTGTTCTCCCTGGAATACTGGAACAACCTGCTGTGGCCGCTGATCGTCTTTCGCAGCGATGACAAGTTCCCGCTGGCCGTAGGCATCGCGGCGCTGGTGAACACGTCCTATCGCCCGGCCTATGACCTGGCGATGGCCGCGGCCAGCCTGGCCACCCTGCCGATTCTCGTCCTGTTCTTCCTGTTGCGACGGCAATTCATGGAGGGCATCACCGCCTATGGCACCGGCCTGGAAAAGTAGCCGGTAGCGGACACACCGCTTGACATTTTGGCGGCAGGCGCTACAACTGACCCGTGAACTTCGTAAACACAGCGAGGGCCGCCATGATCACGCCTGCCAGCATTGCCGCTTTTGTGGGGGCGCTCCTGACTCTGCTCACCTTTTGGTGGCGCTTGCAGCGCGAGCGCTACGACGTGCGCAACCGCGGCGTCAATCAGTCGCCGCTGCTCACGCTCGCCTATGCGGTGCGCTACACGCTGCATCGCGCCCTGGTCTATTTGACGCTGCTCTATCTGCTGCTGAGCGGCTACTATCTGATCAAGTTCCGCCGCGTCTGCCAGGCCACCCCAGAAAGGCAGGCGGTCTACGACGCGCTCGCGCCCGAAGACCGCCTGCTCGAAGCCCTGCGCTGGCCGCAGACCTATCAGGACGGGCCAGACTGCTTGCAGTAACCGCCGTATTGCACGGGCATGCCGCCCGGCGCGGGTTCGTCGTCACTGCACGTCGGCGGCAGTGGTGTCGCGCTGACTTCGGACTCTGTCAGCGCCGCGCTGCTTTCCTCCGCCGGTTGCAGGGCGTCGGACTCCGCCCCACCGGTGATGGTGAAGAGCGTCCCCGCGCCACGCCCGTAGACCTCCGGGAAGTAGAACTCGTAGCCGGTGGGCGGGATGACGTTGTACTCGCCCGCCAGGCCAGGGTAGATCACGTAATTGAACTGATAGGTGCCGCGCGGCAGGTAAGTGGCATAGAGCACCACTTTTTCGTCGCGCATCTCGATGTTGGAGAACCACCACCAGCCCCAGCCCCGGCTGAGCGGACGCTCGCGATCCAGGCGCGGCTGCGTGCCGACGACGCTCACCGTCTCCAGGTTCGGGTTGACCGCCTCCGCGCCGGCGGGGATGGGGTCTTCGATCACCACGTAGTGCAGGTCGTGGGGCGCGATGATGGTCAGCGTGACCTGCACCGGCTGCCCGACTTCTGCCGAAGAGATGGGCGCGCCTTCTGGATCGTCGAGCAGGCTGTACTTGCGGTTGACGATCAGCCCGCGATTGAGCGGCTCGATCTCTGGCACGGGCAGCCAGACTTTCAGATGGGCCGTGTAGTAGAGATTGCCGTCACCCTCACTCCGGCTGATCGTCAGGCGGTTGGCACGGTCGGTCAGCAACTGCGCCACTTCCACGACCAGCGTTTCCGTCTGACGGACGTTGTCTGGCGTGGCGGTATTGTCGTCCAGCGCCAGCCGTTCCCCGTTGAGCGTCGCGCCGAAGGTGTAGTTCGGGTATAGCTCGCCGGTGACGGCCATCCACTGGCTGAGGGCCATCAACGCCCAGGCCGTCTCCTGAGTCGTTTCCCAGTGATCGGCGTCGCGGGCCACCATCAACCAGCGCACGACGTTGGGCAGCACTTCGGCCTGCGGATCGATCTCCACCAGCGCCAGCAAACCGAGCGCCGTGCTGCGCGTGTCGGTGTTCCAGTTCCACCAGTCCTGATAGTCCTCTTCCCAGTGCGCGCCCGTTGCGCTGACCACCAGTGCCGACTTGAGGTCGTTGACCAGTTCCACGGCGCGGGAGTCCTGGGGAGCCAGCAGATGAAAGGTCAGCGCCAGGTACGCCTTGGCGTAGAGGCTCATCGTTTCGCGCTCGTCATAGAGCAACACGGCGCGCTGGAAGTCGCCCCGACCGGCTCGGGCCAGCGCGTAGAGCAGGAACGCCTGCCGGTTGACCACCCATCGTTCTTCCTGCGGGCGGATTGTCCGCAGCGACTGCGTGACGTAGACAGCGGCGCGGTTGATCACGCTCTGCTCCACGGTGAAGCCCGCCTGCTGCGCCTCCACCAGGCCGATCAGCGCGTAGGCGGTCACCACCGGGTTCGACCGGTCTTGCACGAACCAGCCCCAGCCGCCATCGGTGTGCTGTTGCGCGTAGAGCCGCTGCAGCGCATAGCCGACCTCGACCTCCAGGTGCGCGGCCAGTTCGGGATCGTCCAGGCCCAGGTCGCGCAGCGTGCGCAGGGTGACCGCGTTGGGCAGGAAGCGGCTGATGATCTGCTCGATGCAGTAGTGCGGGAAGTTGCGCAGCCAGGTCAGGCCATCTACCGTCGCCGCGGCCAGCGAGCGATCCAGGCGGATGGTGAGCTGCCCCTGCGTCACGTCGAAGCGGCGCGGCAACACCACGGCTTCGGTGCGGCTGCCCGCCTCTGGCCCGCGCAACAGGCCCGCCGTGCCCACTGTCTCCGGCGCTTCGTATTTGTAGACGGGCAGCGGTTTGCCAGCCAGGATCGGCGGTTTGCTGGCGTCGGTGTACTGGCCGTCGCCGGCGTTGGCGTAGAAGGTCAGGTCAACTTCCGGCACGTCCAGAATCTCGACCTGCCAGTTGACGCGGGCGCGGCCTCCGGCGGGCACCATGACCTGCTGCACCGGCGACACGCCTTCAGCGAAGCGGAAGCCCGTCCCCTCCAGTGCGACTTCGGTCAGCAGGGCTGCGGCGGTGTTGTTGTTGACGACGGCGCTCAGCGTCGCCCGGTCGCCGACGACGAAGAAACGCGGCGTGCCGGGTCGGATGAGCACCGGCTTGGTGCTGATCAGGTCGAAGGTGGTCTGCCCGACCAGCATCGGGCCGTCCTCGCCCGTGGTGACGGCGCGCGCGTCCAGCCGCCAGGTGGTCAGGTTGTCGGGCAGGGTGACGGAGACGGTCGCCTGACCGTCCTCGTCGGTGAGGACGAATGGCTCCCACAGCGGCGTGTCCACGAATTCCTGACGCACCTCGAAGAGGCCGCCCTCGCCATAGCCGCCACCCCCGCCTTTGATCGTGTCTATGATGCGCTGCGTGGCCTGATCGGTGCTGATGGTCAACGCGCTGGCGGTGCGCACGCTCAGGCCGCGCTCGGAGTAGAAGAAGGAGAGCAACGGCTGACTGTTGGGCGGGGCGATGGTCAGCACGGCCAGGTCGGTCAGGCCGACGCCGATCTCCGCGCCGGCGACCGGCTTGCCCTGCCAGTCGGTGGCGGTGATGGTGTAGTCCACCGTGTCGCCTGGCCCGGCGAACTCGCCCGCCGCCACATCTATGCTGGGCGTCACCTCCAGGTTCAGCACCAGGCGGCTGGTATCTACCGCGAGCTTGACCAGGCCCATGCGGAAGGCGGCGACCGGGTTGTGCTCGTCTACGCCTTTCACCAGCACCGCGCTGACGTAGACGTTGGGCGCGAAGTCCTCGCCGATGGGCAGGCGATAGACCGTGCTGTTGGTCTCTAGCCTGAGCACTTCGTGATGCAGCACGTCGCCGCGCTCCACGGTGATCAGCGCCCAGGCCGTCCCCTGCCAGGGGCTGGGGATGAGGATTTCGGCGGTGTCGCCCACCTGGTACTCGTCGGCGTCGGCGATCAGTTGGATGCGGTTGGAGTTCTCCTGCCGCCAGTTGACGAATTCCTCGCCGCTGACCCACAGGAAGGCGCTGGACTGCACCTGATTGCCCGCCGCGTCGGTGGCGGTAGCATAGACCTTGTAGACGCCGCCCACTGGCGGCACGAAGCCGATCTGCGCCAGCCCCTCTTCGTCGGTCGTGACGGTGCCGCTGCCCCCTTCGACCGGCTCCTCTTTCACTTCCCATGTCCAGGTCGTGCGGCCAAACTCGTCTTCTTCCTGCACGCTGAACCAGCGCCGCTCCACCACACGGTAGGCGATCTCCTGCCCGGCCACGGGCGCGCTGTCCCAGTCCACCGCCAGCAGGCTGACTTTGGTCTCGCGTCCGGCGAAGCCGACGTATTCTTCCGGCTGCACGCCCACATAGACCAGGCCTTGATGCACCACCACCTGCGCCCGACCCGCCACCAGTTGATCGCTCTCGTCGGTGACGCGGGCCTCGATGGTGTAGGTCTGACTGCGGCCCTGCTCGCCCAGGTCGGCGGGCAGCGCGATCAGGAAACGGCCCAGTTCGTCGGTGCGCCCCTCGCCCTCGGCAATCACTTCGCCATAGGGGCCATAGTATTCCGGCGCGTAGAAATCGTAGTTCTCGTCCACGAACGACCACCAGCCGGGCTGATCGCCGCTATAGCTGAAGAAGTAGTCCTGCGCCAGCACGCTGTAGGCGACGTCCGCATTGGACACTGCCCCGCCGAAGAAGTAGCGCGCTTCCACCAGCACTTCGATGGTGTCGCCCTGCACGACCTGATCCTGGGCGGGCGTCATGCTCACCTGGAATTCTGGCGCGCGGTATTCGGCCACGCTGAAGCTGACATCGAACGACTCGCGGATGTTGCTGGAGACTTCGGCCACGATGCGGTAGTAGCCGAGCGGCGCTTCGGGGTCGAGCTGTAGTTCGCCGCTGAACGATCCCTGCGGCGTCACCGGCAACACCTGGTCGTAGATCACTTCGCCGCGGTCGTCGTAGACCTTCACCGGCACTTCGGTCAACGCGGGCAGGGTGTAGGTGATATCGTCGCGCGCGCGCAGGATGCCCTTGAAGTAGACCGGCTGACCGGGGCGGTAGATGGGACGG
>DDBP01000242.1 GCA_002332795.1 Anaerolineales bacterium UBA2029
GGTCTCGAAAACCGTTGTGGTGCGTATGCGCCACCGTGGGTTCGAATCCCACCCCCTCCGCCAGCTTCTTCTGAGGCGTAAGCCGACAACAAAGCCCGCTCGCGCTTGCAGGCACGAGCGGGCTTTTGCTGAGGAAACAGGAAGGCGTCTCAGGCAGGGATACGGGCCTGGTTGAACTCCACAATCGCCTGCTGCGAGAAGGGATGCTCGCCCATGGCCAGGAGCAGGTCGAGCGGCACGGTGACGTGATGCGCACCGGCCAGCAACACCGCCACCACTTCCTCCACTGACTTCAGACTTGCCGCCAGAATCTCCGTCTGTGTCCCCCGCAGAATCTGCGCCATCTCGCGCACGATAGACACGCCATCTCCCACCTGGCGCGTCAGGCGGTTGACGTAGGGGGCGACGTAGTGCGCGCCCGCCTGCGCCGCCAGATAGACCTGCGCCGGGCTGGCGACCGCCGTCACCAGGCAGTCCACGCCAGCTTTGGTCAGGCGGGCTGTCAGCGCCAGGTTTTCAGTCGTCGCGGGAATCTTGACCACCAGGCGGTCGGGGCACAGGCTATGCAGCTCCCACGCCTGCGCATAGCGCTCTTCGACCGTGTCGGCGGTCACCTGGTAGAACACCGGCCCGTCGGTCAGGGCGAGCAGGTCGCGCAACACGTCCAGGCCCGGACGGCCCGTCCTGGCGATATGCGAGGGATTGGTCGTCACCCCGCGCACGAAACCAAGCTGCATGGCGCGTCTGGCATCTTCGATGTGCGCCGAATCCAGAAAGATGCTCATGGTTGGTCGTCGTTCCTCGTCATCTGCGATCAATAGCGACCAGATTATACGGTCCGGCATGGCCGGGCGACCACAGAGAGCCGCAAGCGCTGTAACGGCTGCGCCCCCGCCGCGCTCCGCGCTACCCTTTCAGCGCACCGGCTACCAGCCCGCGCGTGATGAAGCGCTCCAGCAGCAGGCCGACCAGGATCACCGGCAGCACCGCCGTGATGGCCAGCGCCGAGATGTACCACCACTCCACGCCGCGCTGTGTGTTCTGCCCGGCGATATAGACGGGCATGGTGATGGCGTCGAAGTTGGTCAGCATCAGGGCGTACAGATACTCGTTCCACGAGAAGACGAACGAGAAGATGGCCACCGAGGCCACGCCAGGCGCGCTCAGCGGCAGGACGATGCGCGTGAAGGCCCCCCAGCGCGTCGCCCCGTCTACGCGCGCGCTGTCTTCCAGTTCCACCGGCAGCCCATCGAAGAAGTCGCGCATGATCCACACCGCAAAGGGGATGTTGAACATGGTGTAGGCGATGATCAGCCCGATGTGTTTGTCTATCAGCCCCAGGTCGGCGTAGGCGATCAGGAAGGGCACGACGAACAACGCCGGTGGCAGGAAGCGCTGTGAGATGATCCAAAAGGCGATGTTATCGTTGCGCCAGCGCAGCGCCCGCCAGTAGTACTGGAAGCGCGATAGCCCATAACCCGCCATCGCCCCCACCAACACCGCCAGGAAGGTACTGCCGGAGGCGGCGATCAGGCTGTTGCGGAAGTGTCGCCAGGTGACATCCCAGCGCACCTTCAGCAGATATTCCCAGTGCTCGGTGGTGGGCTGGAAATCGTGGAAGGGGATGTACTTCGGGAAGCGCAGCGAATCCAGCGGCTTCTTGAACGAAGTCGTCGCCAGCCAGTAGTAGGGGAACAACACCATGAAGCACCAGAACGCGATGAGCGCATAGAGCAGAATGGTCTGCCACAATGGTCGTCTCATGGTGCCCTCCCTAGTACATGCCGCGCGGCGCAGCGCGCCGGGCCAGGGCCAGGAATACGGTGGCGAAGATGATGACCAGGATCAACAGCACAAAAGAGATAGCCGCCGCATAGCCGTAGTTGCCGAAGGTCAGCGCCGTCTTGTAGATGTACATGGTGAGCGATTCGGTGGCCGATCCTGGCCCGCCGCCTGTCGTCACCACGATCACGTCAATGATCTTGAAAATCTCCAGGCCGCGGATCAGCACCACTGTCACCGAGAGCGGCAACAGGATGGGAAAAGTGATGCGCCAGAACATCTGCCACGACGAGGCCCCATCCACGCGAGCAGCTTCGTAGATGTCGTCGGGAATGGCCTGCATGCCCGCCAGCAAGATCAGCGTGACGAAGGGCACCCACTGCCAGGTATCCATCGCCACGATAGTCGCCCGCGCCCACGACCCATCGGTGAGGAAGGGCACGACCGGGTTGATATGAAGTCCCAGCGGCAGTCCGTTGGCCCAGTCAGCAAAGCGGCGCAGAAAGTCTGCCAGCGGCGAGCGGTAAGAATCGAACATCATGCGCCCGGTGTAGCCGACCACAACCGGCACGGTCATCATGGGCATCAGAAAGATCACCCGCACGATGTTGCGCCCGATGAAGTTCTGGTTGAGCACCACGGCCAGCGCCAGGCCCAGGATGTATTGCACCGTCACGCCGACGAAGACGTAGTACAGCGTGTTGCGGGCCGCCGAATGCAGGCGTTCGTCTTCCAGCAGGCGCTCGTAGTTGCGCAGGGTGAGGCTGAAATTCATGCCCAGAAAGCCGGATGGCCCTTCTTCGGTCATGACCGCTTCGCGTTCTGTCGTCGAACCGCCGCGCAAGATATCGGTGAAACTGATGCCGAGCGACCAGAACAGCGGGAAGATCGACAGGCTCAGCAGGATGATCACTGCCGGAGACAGGAACACCCGCTTCATGATGCGGTCTTCGCGCGTGCCGCGCTCGATCATGGGAGTGGAGGGGGATTTTGCCTGTTGCAAAGCGCTTTCTCCCTTCGTTGCCAGGGAACTGCGATGCGCCACTTTAGAAATACCCGATATGAGGTCAAAGCGCTACATCAGTTTAGCAGATGTAGCGCTTTGACACATCAACAAGGCCCTAAGGCCAACGGTTTAGCCTGTCCAACCGACCGACTTGCGGTACTGGTCAAGCTGATTCTCGCGCCCCAGACGGTTGGTGATCTCTTCCCAGGCCTTGGCCGCGTTGTCCAGCGCTTCCTGGGCGCTGATCTCGCCCGCAATGGCGCGGGTGATCTCGACATCCAGGGTCTGCTGGTACTCCGCCGTGCCAGTGATGCGCAGGTCGAGCACCGCGTTGGGGTGATTGATGCCGGTCAGGATGGCGTCCAGGTAGTCCTTGGCGCTTTCCTCGTCGAAGCCAGCCTGGACCCACAGATCGAGCGCCTCGAACTGGCTGAAGCGCGCCGGGTTGATG